>CAZFFN010000168.1:0-44187 GCA_964518165.1 uncultured Thermoplasmatales archaeon | reverse complement strand
AAATTTATTGTTCGTCTGTCAAACACTGATGTTGATGGTGAAAAAAAAGTAATACATGGAATAACATCAATAAAAGGAATCGGCATCAGAATGGCTTCTCTTGTAACTGCCAATATTGATATAGATACAGATAAAAAAGTAGGTAATCTTACAGATAAAGAAGTCGAAGAAATACAAAAAGCAATAGACGACATTCAAAATTCAGCACCTACATGGATGCTTAACCATAGAAAAGATATGGAAACAGGTGAAGACATTCATCTTATAGGACCTCAAATTGATATGAATCTGAGAGATGAAATCAACATTATGAAAAAAATAAGATCATATAGAGGAATAAGACACGAAAGAGGACTGCGTGTCAGAGGACAAAGAACAAGAGGAAACAACAGAGAAGGACTTTCTCTTGGAGTATCAAAACAAAGACAAAAACAAAAATAAATTAAGTGATTTTTATGGGTAAACCAAAATTTTCCAGAAAAAAATTCGAAACACCAAGCCATCCCTGGCAAGAGGAACGTATTCAAGAAGAAAACGAGCTTATTAAAAAATACGGGTTGAAAAACAAAAAAGAGATATGGAAAGCTGAAACCCGTCTAAGGAGATATCGTAGCCAAGCAAGGGAATTACTTGCTAGTATCTCTACAGGTGATGAGCAGAGTAAAAAAGAAAGTAAGCAACTAATCGATCATCTTAGCAGAATCAGTATTCTACCTCCTAATTCGACTCTTGATGATGTTTTAGCTCTCGAAACTGAATCGATTCTCTCCAGAAGACTTCAGACAATTGCTTATTTGAAAGGTTTTTCATCGACACCAAAACAAGCAAGACAATTAATTTCACATGGTCATGTTGCTGTAAATGGAAAAAAAGTTACAGTTCCAGGCTATATTGTTACAAAAAGAGAAGAAGGAAACATAGATTACACAATTGAGTCTCCATTAAACGACTCAATGCATCCAGCTAGACCAAAATCTGATTTTAAATCTTTTACTAAGAAAAAAATTGAAGAACAAAAAGAAGAAAAACCTAAAGAGAAATCAAAGGACAAAGACACAAAAGAGAAAAAAACAGTAGAAACAGAAAAAAAAGAAGAGAAAAACAAAGAAGAATCAAAAGAAAAACAACCACAAGATAAAAAAGAAGAGCCAGCTAAAAAGAAAGAAGAAGAAAAAACTGAAGATAAAAAACCAGAGAAAACAGAACCGAAAACAGTAGAAAAACCTAAGAGTGAATCTAACGAAAAAAAGGTTGAAGAAAAAGATAATAAAAAACAAAAAGAAGTAAAAGAAGAAAAACCAAAAGAAAAGAAAACAGATGAAGATAAAGGAGGAAAACAATAATGGGAAGACTTGCTGTTGCTCATATTTTTGCTTCATTTAATAATGTTATAATTACTGTAACTGATCTCACTGGTGCTGAAACTATTGCCAGATGCTCTGGTGGAATGGTTACTCGTTCAGCTAAAGATGAAGGAGCACCATATACTGCTATGAAAGTTGCTCAAAAAGTCGCTGATGCAGTTAGAGAAAAAGGAATAGACAAGGTAAATGTTAAGATTAGAGGTAAAGGTGGACACAAGGGGGGAAACCCTGGAAAAGGTGCACAAGCTGCAATCAGAGCACTTGTTAGATCAGGACTAAAAATAAGCAAAATAGAAGACGTAACACCTGTACCACATGACGGCTGCAGAAAGAAAGGCGGAAGACGTGGCAGAAGAATTTAAAGGTGAATTCTAAATATGAAAATTGAAGTAAAAGAGCTAGAAAATAAAAAAGCTGTTTTAAAATTTGAAGATGTAAAACCATATTTCTTAAATGCTTTAAGAAGAGTTATGATAGCCGATCTTCCAAAACTTGCAATAGAAGATGTTATCATATATGATAATACCAGTGCTCTTTTTGATGAAATAATTTCACATAGGCTTGGCCTTATTCCAATTCCAACAGACCTTAGTCTTTTAAATTTCAAAGATGAATGCACTTGTAAGGGTAAGGGCTGTCCGAGTTGTACAGTAAGATACACTCTTAGTAAAGAAGGAGAAGGAACAGTTGTTTCAGGAGATTTACAAGCTGCTGAAAAAAGTTGGAATATAACTGAAGATAAAGTTCCAATAGTTGAATTATATGGCGATCAACGTTTAATTTTAGAAGTTGAGGCGGTTCTTGGCAGAGGAAGAGATCATGCAAAATGGCAGGCAGTAACAGCTCCAGCATATAGAATGCATGCTGATATCACATTTGATAAGAAAAAAGAAAAAGATTTGAAAGAATTTGTCGAAAAGCTTCCAAAGGATCTAGTTAAAATCAAAAAAGATAAACTAGAACTTGCTGATGAAAAAAAATTGCCTGTTCTTGAATCATACATGGATCAAGAAGATGTTGATTTCATTACGATTAAAAGAGATCCAACAAAATACACTTTTAAAATTGAAACAGATGGAGCACTCAAAGCAAAAGATGCAATCATTGAATCAGCTAAAATGATTGAAGAAAAATATAAAGAATTTGGAAAGCTTCTTACCAAAATAAAATAAAAAAATCATTTCTTTTTTTCCAAAAACAATTTCTACAGGTCTTTTATTTCTTATTTTGTTAAATTGCGGGCCTGTAGGGTAGCTTGGTATCCTTGTAGCTTCGGGAGTTATAGACTTGAGTTCAAATCTCAGCAGGCCCATCAGTCATAAAAAACTATGTTGTAACTGCTTTTGCTTTAGAAGAAGTAAGAACTGGTTCATACTTTTTAACAGAAGATTTTGATTCCATCTCAGCAATTTGTCCTGCTAATTCAAAATCAAATTTTAATATAACTTGAACAAGTTTATTTTCCATATTTAGTTTATAAAGAGACGAATTTCCAGATTCTCTTGTTTTTACTAGCAGTTTCTTTTTAAGAAGTATTTCAATAATTTTATATACAGTTGGACGACTTACATTTGAGTTTTTAGAAATATCTGAAACATTATAATCATAATTAGGATGATCCGCAAGAAAATCGAGTATTTTTGTTTGCGGACTATTTCCAAATATGTCTTTAAACATTCAATACACCTATAACTATATATGTCACCCAAAGTATATAAACTTTTTTAACAACTATGTAAAAAAAATTTACATAATACATATAATCCCAATTTCCATATCAAAAATGAGATGGATTTTACAGATTTACAAGTGGACCTATTATTCAAATTATGGAGAAATAGATGTTTTGGAAAAGGACATATGCTTGTAGATAATTTAGTTGGAGGTTTTCCAAGCCATATTAAAGGTCAAATGCAAGGAGAACTTGATGAGTTAATAAAAAAGAATGTTGTAATTAAGAAACCATCAAAACATGGAAAAGCAGTCTATATCAACTATGAATATAAAGATAAAATTTCATCTGTACTTAAAAAGAAATATCCATTTTTATAAAGTAATCTGATAGATAAACCAAAACGGCATATAAACTACATTGTTTTACCCTGTTTTTCCCCTGTTAATCTGTGTGCCTCTCAGCAGACCCACTTTTAAAAAATCAAAGAAGATTTATTGCTTTATCTAAAAATCCTTCTGCATATTTTAATGCCGTCTCAGCACTTTCTTGATGATAGGTAAGCCCATAATCTGCCTCATGTCTTAAACTCATACAAAGTTCAAGATTCTCAACCATTTCTGAATCTAATTTTTCTGATTTTACATAAAGTTCTCTCAAAGCGATAATCAAACAGAAATGACTTTTCTCACGATATCCTTTTTTCAAAACTAATGCTTTTGCTGCATGAAACATGGAATAATATGACTGTACTGCAGTCCATTTAAAATCTCCTTCATCAAGACTGTTTCTTGCTCTTTCAAGATCATATTCTGCACTCTCTAATTCTTTTTGAATCATTTCATTTGAAGGTTTAATCCTGGTTAATCGTCTTTTTTGATACAACGTTGAAAATCATTCATTTTTAACATCCCACAAAGTTATTCCTTTATTTATTTCTTGATAAAAACCTTTATCTTTTTCTTTGATTTTCATCAGATCACCTGTATTTACAACAACTGCCTGTATTTTTCTATCAAATTTCGTATTTAAAATCTTTTTATTGACTTTATCTTTTTTATTTGTCAAAACAAGTAAATCAATATCACTTTCATAAGTATCTTCACCTGTTGCACAACTACCAAAAAGGATAATTTTTTCTGATATTTTTTTAAGTTTATTTACTAAAGTTGTTAATTCATTTATCGTCATAAATATTTTAAAATTCTTAATAGAAGGATTCCTCTGGTTGATTTGATAGTAAATATTTTTTCCACTTTTATGTTCTTTAATGAAATTCATCTTTTTTAATGATTTGAGCGTTTTATGAGTTCCACCAACACTTTTATTCATAATTTTAGCTATTTCTCTAATATAGAATTGTTTATCTGGATTACGAGCTAAAAAAGTAAGTATCTGCAAGCCCAAAGGCGTTATGTTCATTTTATTGAACATACGTTCATTTTTTCGAACCATACTTATTATTATTAAAAACATCTATATAAACTTATCCGAAGAAAATACCAAAACCACAGATATCAGCAAATGTTTTACCTGGTTTTTCTCCTGTTACATTGTTTGCCTTTCAGCAGACCCACTTTTTTCTTTTTATGTAATAATACTTGTAAGTAAGATAATTAATTAGCCATTTAAAGGAACATTAAGTGTTTCAATAACAGTGATTGTCATGAATAAGACTGAGCAAATATACAAAGAAATATTAAAAGAAAAGTTAGTAAATAGCAGAGATCTAAAATGGATCAAAAATACCCTTGGCTACAAAAAAGACGACGTTAAAATTAATTTACTTTTAGAATGGTTGGATTATTTCAACCATTCATTTTTTAACTTTTTAAAAAAGTTCAAATCAATTGCCTCTCTTATCTCCCTCATTAATTCAAGCATAAAATAAACATTATGATAACTAATTAGATTTAAACCTAAGATTTCTTCGGACTTTAGAAGGTGATTAATATACGATCTTGAATATTTCTTACAAACTTTACACTTACAATTTGGATCAATTGGGTTATTATCCTTTTTATACTTAACTGAAGTTAACTTGTATCGATATTTATTTTTCTTATTTCCAATAGGTGGCCGAATATGTGCAAGTCCGCTTCTCGCAAGCCTAGTAGGTGAAACACAATCAAATAAATCAACACCACGCTCTACAGATTCAAAAATATCCTCAACAACGCCGATTCCAAGTAAATGACGTGGTTTATTTTCAGATAGATTTGGAATTACCCAGTCAAGAACATTGTGCATATCTTTTTTTGATTTACCAAGTGATCCACCAATTGCATAAGAATCAAAATCCAGTGAATCAATATATCTAGCACTTTTTTTCCTTAAATCCGCCCAGTGTCCACCTTGAACAATACCTACTAAAGCTTGGTCGGTTTTATGTACATCCTTACATTTTTTTGCCCAAATATGCGTGCGCTTTAAGCTTTCTGCAGTGTATTCTTTAGTTGATAAAGGCGAAGTACATTCGTCAAGAGCCAGTATCATATCAGCACCAAGTTTTTCTTGTATTTCTATTGATTTTTCTGGACTTAAATACTGACGTGAGTTGTCATAAATAGATCTAAAATAAATCCCTTTGTCACTTATTTTTGCAATAGATTTACCTTTTTTCTTCCCTTGTGATTTTCCTTCATCTGGAAAATATATTTTTCCTACTGCATGTTCTTTTCCTAGCCCCAAAGAAAATGCTTGAAAACCGCCGCTGTCAGTAACAAGTGGCCTATCCCAATTCATAAATTTATTTAAACCACCCGCATCCTGAATTGTATCTGCATTTGGTTGAAGCATAAGATGATATGTATTACATATTAGAATCTGAGCATCAAGATCTCTTAGATCATTTGATGAAAGAGCTTTAACAGTTGCTTTTGTTGCAACTGGCATAAGTTCAGGGGTATTAACCCTACCATGTTTTAGTTCTAAAACTCCAGTTCTAGCATTTCCCTCTTTTTCTTTTAGGCTAAAATTTAAACAATCCATTAAAATTTAGAAAGATTAAAAGTGAAATAAATATTTTCTTTTTTAAATGTTAAATGAGCTACTATGGTTTGGATTGCTTTTTGTCTGTTTATTCTCTGTAATTATTGCATATAGATTATTTGGAAAAACCGGTTTGTATATTTGGACTGCTATATCTGTGATTCTTGCAAATATCCAGGTATTAAAATTAATTCAAGTTTTCGGATTAACAACTGCATTAGGAAATGTAATTTACGCATCTATTTTTTTATCAACTGATATTTTAAATGAAAACCATACAAAAAAAGATGCGCAAAAAGCAGTATGGATAGGTTTTTTTGTTTTAATAGCAACAACAATTATAATGCAGATTACTCTACAGTTTATTCCCCATGAAAATGATTTTATCAGCAAACACCTGTATCAAATATTTAGCTTCTTTCCAAGAATAGCTTTAGCAAGCATAATAGCATATGTCATTTCACAAAGTCATGATGTATGGTTTTTTGCTAAACTCAAAAAAAAACACAAAGAAAAAAGATTATGGTTGAGAAATAATTTATCAACAATTTTTAGTCAATTAATAGATAACACAGTTTTTACATTAATTGCATTTGTTGGAGTATACTCATGGAGCAGCATTGGACAAATTTTTTTAACAGCTTTAATCATGAAAATAATAGTTGCAGCTTTTGATACTCCGTTTTTATATTTAGCAAAGAAAATCAAAGTAAAATTTTTAAATTCTGGATTGAACACCCCATAGTGCACAACAAGTTTAGTTAACAAAAAAAACTATCTTTGAAGTAAGTTATCCATATTTCTTTCCCAATCAAACTTGAATTTTTCGTGTGTTTTTTTGGGTTTAAATGTTTTTTCAATTTCAGGTGACCTCCAAGCTTTTATTACCTCTTTGTTTTCCTTTATTGCTTTTGAAAGCATAAAAGTTCCATAAGCTGAACCATTCAAATTTTTTGGCCGGATAATTGTTTTTTTTGAAAAATCGGATATAAACTGCAGATAATTATCAATCTGTGATGCTCCACCATCTGCTGTGATTGTTCCAACTTTTGTGTTTGAAACTTTTTCTAAGGCATCAACTACTTCACTTATTCTCATAGATATTCCTTTTATTAAAGCCCTTGTAAAATCCTCTTTTTTGTTATCTATTGAAATATTACTTATTTGTGCTTTTATATCCGGTCTTAGATATGGAGAGTTTAAACCAGATAGTGCCGGCATAAAAAGGATATTTGTATCTTTTTTCGAATTATCAAATGCTTTTGATATTTCTTTATAATTTTTTACAAAACCTACCTCTATCAACCAATCAATAGCTGAGCCTAGAGAATTAACAGCACCTTCAAGCATGAAAAGTTTCTCATTTTTAGTTGAAAGAGCAACCATTGGATAGATACCGGTATCACCAGGAGACGGATTATTACCAACATTTAGATTTATAAAAGCACCTGTACCACTTGTGACACTTACATCGCCTGGCTTGACACCAGCCATATACATCGCTGCCTGTTGGTCAGCAATGAGCGTTAAAAAAGGAACATCATATCTTTTAACGGTTCCAATTTTTTTATCATTATTTACAAATGATGGAAGAATATGCATTGGAATTTCTACTATCTTTAATATGTTTTCACTCCATTTTGCATAGAATGGATCAAACATACCAGTCGCACTAGCGTTTGTGTAATCAGTCACATGTTTTCCTGTCAAGTTATAAGCAACCCATGAATCAATATTTCCAAAACAGGCATTTTTGTTTTTAATTGCATTTTTAACTTCAGCTACATTCTCCATCATCCATCTAAGATGCATAGACGAATGAGCGGTTCCAAAACCAATATTTGCTAGCGTAATTAGATAAGCTCCTTTCTTTGTTTTTTTAAGTTTTGGAATAATTTTTGAAAATGCTTTTGTTGTTTTACCAAGTTTATTTCCAAATCTAACTAAGAAATTTTTCGAAAGATTCTCAATAAGATCAATAGTTCTAGTATCTTGCCAGGTTATCATATTATAGAGCGGTTCACCTGTTTTTTTATCCCAAACAATAGTTGTACTCCTCTGATTAGTTAAGGATATTCCAAGCGGTTTGCCATTTTTATTTATAACTTCATCAATAAGTTTTTGAATTGTATCAACAATAAAATCTGGTTCTTGCTCGACCCATCCTGGTTCAGGATATATTGGTTTTGATTTTTTTTCAATACTTTGTAGAAGTTTTCCTTTATCTGAATATGCATGGGCTTTAATATTGGTAGTTCCAACATCAAGTATTAGATAATATTTCATTTTTCTACACGTTCCATATTTCTTTCAGAAATAATATTTACTTTAGTATTAGCTACATCTTCAATAATTACCTCATGATACTTAACTGGTGCATCAAGATTAATAGTTTCAAGAGATTTTATAATATCTTTAATCTTATTTTTTGGTACCGGTTTTACTGTTCTAACAGGCAACCGCGGATATCTGGCATTTTTTATTCTAACAGTGCTTGTAACAACTCTCTCTGGACTCTTTGTTTCTTTTATAGCATATTTTTCTCCAAGAGCACATTCATTCCCCGATACCTGTATATCGCCATTTTTTTCTTCTACAAATAGTTCACAGCCTTTTGGACAACGTATACAGAGAATTTTATTTTTCAATTGAGAGTTTCACCTCTACTTCTTTTTCAATAAGTTCTCTATTTATTTTTAAATTTTCAAGAGTTGAGGGGCGTATGAAAGGTTTTTTGAAAGTTTTCAAAATTTTATTTTCTTTATTTTTTAGAACTATTTTTGGTTTTTTTGCCGTAATACATGGTCTGAAAAAAATTGATATTTCACTACTGCATTTTTCTATTCTTTGAGGTGTAATGCAGCCAATATTATTATCTAAAGAAATTTTGATATATTCTTTTTTTTCTTGTTTCCTTGGTTTTTTCAGATAGTTTTGCACACCTTCAGCTGCTTTAAAAGAAGTTTCTACTGCATCATCTACATAATCAAATATCTGCAAAAGGTTTCCAACTGCAAATACGCCCCCTATTGTTGTTTCAAAGCATTCATTTACAACAGGACCGTTTGTTCCAGGATCTATTTTTGCACCTATTTCTTCAAGTTTATCAGAATAAGGAACCAAACCAACAGATAGAATTAATGAATCACATGGATAAATCTGTTCACTACCCTTTACAGGATTCCATTTTTCATCTACTTTTACAAGTTCTACAGCTTCAACTTTTTCTTTACCTATAATTCTTTTTACAATAGTACGTCCTTGATAAGGAATTTCAAAATCAAGAATGCATTGTTGTACGTTTCTTGGCAGTCCTGTGAAAAATTCTTCAGGATAAACAATAAAAATTTTTTTTACTCCTTCAAGTTTTAGATGACGGGCTACAATCATTCCTACATCTCCGCCACCAACAATAACTACATTTTTACCAGGCAATATTCCATATAAATTCACAAGTCGTTGAATGGTTCCAGCGGTTTCAACACCAGAGGGACGAGTTCCCCCAATAAAAATTTCATATTGATTTCTTTCCCTACAACCAATTGCATAAACAATACTTTTTGTTTGAATTTTTTTTAGACCCTTAGGTGTTATGCAATGTACTATTTTTTTATCTGATTTAATTTTTACTTCTTTGACATATGAATTAAGATCAACTTTTATTTTTGAGTTTTTGAGTTTTTCAAAAAAACGATTGGAAAATTCTGGTCCTGAAAGACCTTCATTAAATAGTTTAGTTCCAAAACCATCATGTATACATTGATCAAGTAGACCACCGAGTTCTTCATTTCTCTCAATAATAGTTACACTGTATCCTTTCTCATCAAGAGAAGTTGCAACTGCTAGACCAGATGGGCCGCCACCGATTACTGCAACATCAATTATCTCTTTTCACCTCTAACATATCCATTAAAAAGTTTGCTTCTCTCTGTTTCTTTGACAACTTCATTTAAAGGTTTTTTAAGTTCCCTTGCTAAAATTTTTGCAATTCTTAGTTCACAATAACTCTGTTGACAGCTGCCCATACCAGCACGAGTTCTTCTTTTTACTGCATCTATACTTTTTGCTCCTCTATTAATTGCTTGAATAATTTCTTCTTCTGAAATCATTTCACATGTACAGATTATATTGCCCCATGATTTTTTTTCTTTTATTTTTTCTTTGAGTTCTTTTTCATCCATATCAGATACAGAAACTATACTTTTTCGATTTGGGTCAAAATCTTTTCTTTTTTCTCTTAAAAAATTCTTCTCTGAAACTAGTTTAACTGTTCTTTCAGCAATAGCTGGAGCAGATGCAAGCCCTGGTGATTGGATTCCTGCGACATGAATTAAGTTATCTACCCATTTAGCAGGGCGAATTATAAAATCCTCAGTAAAACTAGGTGCTCTAACACCTGCAAAATACCTTATTATTCTATCTTTTGGAAAGTTTTTATCTACAACAGATGAATATTTTTCAAGCATCATAGATATTTCCTCTCGAAAAACAGTTGTATCTCTCTTTTCATCAATTTCTTTAGCAGTTGGACCCCAGATAATATTCCTATTAACCGTTGGGTTTACTCCTCCTCCTTTACTTGTTTTATCGGTTGGAAGTTTTAACTCAGCTAAACAATGATTAACCGTTGGTGAGATATTTTTGTTAAAAATTAGTTCAACACCCTTACGCGGATGAATAGTAAACTCACGAGATCCTGCTAAATCTGCGATTTCATCAGAGTAAACACCTGCTGCATTTATAACAATATTACATTTTATATTGCCTTTGTTTGTTACAACACCTGTGATTTTTTGTTTATCTTTGATAAAACCTACTACTTCATGACTATTTTTTATTTTTACATGATTTTTCTTTGCATTTTCAGCTAGAGCAATAGTTAAATCGTATGGATCAAGAATACCAGTTGATGGGATTTTTACAGCAGAAAGTACGTCTTTAGTAGCCTGTGGTTCAATTTCAAAAATTTCTTTTCCTTTTAATATTTCAATGTTTTTTATACCATTCTTTGCACCTTTTCGTTTAACAAAAATAGGCAAGATATGTTTTAAGAAAAAAGTGTAAATAAGAGGCATATATTTTTTGTATTTTTCAAGAGTCCTGGGAGTTATTAAAATTAGGCTACCTGTTCTTTTAAAGGAAACATCTAGTTCCCTGCAGATTTTATCATATGCTTTGTTTCCTTTGATATTTAATTCTCGTTTCAACGTATTATAAGACGGTGAAATACCTGGATGGATCATTCCGTTATTTGCACGTGTTGCTTGAAGTCCTACATCAGGATGTGCGTCAAGAAGAACAATTTTATCTTTATATCTTGAAAGTTCCCTTGCAATAAAACAGCCTATAACCCCCCCACCAATTATAACTACGTCAAAATTAGAAATTGTGTTATTCTTTTGTTTTTCAAAGATTTCTTTTCGCTTTTCCATTCTTTTTTTATAATCAATTTGAAAAGAACTATTTTTGACTTTAATATTATTTACAACACCTTCAATATTCTCAATTTTACCCGCTTTTAAGCCGATATCAACCCATTTATCATAATTTTGAACTTTGCCATCTAAAAATAAGATACCATCATGCTTTTTCCATTTTATATTTTGTTTTTCAAGATTTTCCAGGATTTTAGTTGATTTTTTCATAAAATTCACAAATAATATTAAGATTTCTATTTCTGATATTTATCAATCAACTCAGCGATGTCATAAACATTGATTCCGTCTTTTTTGTTATTTTCAAATGCTTCTTTACATGTAGGGCAAGTTGTTACAATATTTTTTGAAATACTTGTTAATTCATTCAATCGTTCCTTTGAAATATCATCAGATAGTTCAGGATTTAATCTAGAAATTGTACTTCCACCATATCCACAGCAAAAAGTAGTTTTTCCATTTCTCCGAGGTGTCTTAATGTCAACTCCATCTATTCTGTTTAGAACGTTTTTCATAACATCTGGTTTATGTAGGCCATTAACTAGTTTACATGGTTCATGATAAGTAATTTCAGTATTTTCTTTAAATGAAAACTTGAAATCTTTATCTTTTTTATCTAAAAATTCAGCAATATGTAAAACATCTTTTTTGAATTCATATCCTTTTTCTTTATACAACTTACGAAATGCATATGTACATGATGGACATGAAGTAACGATATAATCAAAATCTAATGAATTTATCATATCGATATTTTCTTTTGCTAATTTTTCAAAAGTATCTACATCACCAATATGATATGCTGGTATACCACAGCATTTCTCATCATCTAGAGTAATTACTTTGTAATCTGCATCTCTAAGTATTTTTTTAGTTTTCCTTGTTACATCTGGAAATTTCTCTCGAAAAGTACATCCACTAATATAGAGAACTGTTTCCTTGGTATTTTTAGTTGAATCTTCTTCTATTTTCTCTTTTTTAGGTTTACCATAAATATATCCATAATCTCTAAGATTATCTAAGACCTCCTTGAATTCATCAAAAACAAGGTCTTTTTTAACTGCCTTATTTTTAATTGGCTGCAGGATATCAGATACAGAAAAATCAAATGGACAATATTTTTCACAGCAATCACATGAAAGACACATATATATTGGATATAGATTTTCAAGTGTAAGACCAATTTCTTCATTTTCTATCAAGTATCCAATACGGCTTTTTCCAGAGGGAGAAGTAGTTTCCTTTCCATCAACGATTCCAACTGGACATGCATGCCTGCACATATTTGGACAAAGAGTACATTTTGTTATATCATCTGGGCCCTTTACTCGCCCCTTGATAAATTTAAGAATAATTGGAAGATTTTTAATTCCCTTAAAGCCTTTCATCTGATCTTTTAACCAATCCCATTTACCTGCCATGAAATTTTACACCCCCATATCTCCAGGGTTCATAATTCCATCTGAATCAACAGATTTCTTAAGTTTTTTCAAAAGTTTAAAACCAGCGTCTCCAAGTTCCTCAGACATCCACGGCCCTCTCTGACGGCCAATTCCATGATGATGGCTTATAGTTCCACCGTTTTTCAAAGTTGAATCCATTGCCACCTTCCAAACATTTTGATAAAAATCTTCATGTTTTTTACCACGGGGCGGCATACCTGCAAATGTAAAATAGAAACATACTCCTTGAGGATAGAAATGTGATGCATGAGCTGAAGCAAATAAAACACCTTTAATTTTTTTCATATCTGTCGAAACATTTTCATAAAAATCTTCTGCTTTGTCCCAGCCTACTGCTACTTCAATTGTATCAAAAACAACACCCATTGGTACAAATTCAGCTGCTTCTTTAACATTAAAACGAGTCTTAAGCCAATCATTAACTATCTCTTCACCTAAATCTTCTGATTTAAAACATTTTTTTATTATTTCAACATCTGTATCAACAATTTTTTGGTTTCCTTCAACTATAAAAACAGTCGCAATTCTATCAACTACTTCACTAAAATTATAGAAATGTCTTTTTGTTTCAATTTTATCATATATTCTTACAACAGCAGGTCTAGCACCTGTTTGAAGAACTTTTTTAACTGAATTGAGTGCTTCATTAATGTTATCTGTCACAAATGAGAGTTTAACCTTTTTCTCAGGATACGGCCATATTTTAAGCCATACTTTAGTGATTATTCCAAAAATTCCTTCACTCCCAACAAATAGCTGACGTATATCCGGTCCTGTGGCAGTTCTAGGATGTGGCTTTAATTCAATTTTTTCTCCACTGGGAAGAACAGCTTCAATTCCAGCTATCATCTGTTCGATTCCACCGTAACGAGTTGAAAACTGGCCTGTCGCCTTTGTTCCAACCCATCCACCTACAGTAGATGGATATAGTGATTGAGGAATATTACCAAGAGTAAAACCATTATAATTCAAAAAATCTTCAAGATAGAAACCATTTACTCCAGAATCTACCTCGACTAAAAGATTTTCCTTATTTATTTTTATATCTCTCAGCTTTTTGAGATCTATTACAACTCCACTTTTTTTTGGTACAGTTCCACCTAGAACACCAGAACCCCCACCAAAAGGATAAACAGGGATTTTATGTTTTTTACAAATCTTTACGGTTTTCTGAATATCCTGATAACTATTAGGCCATATAACTGCAATTGGAAGAGTAGGATACTTATCTTTTATAATCCAATGAAGAGTTATAGGCCAGAAATCAAAAGGATAAGAATAAAGATCAGTTTTTTTGGTTGAAACTTTTTTTTTACCAATAGACTTTTTAATTTCATCTACAACCTTGTTTTTTTTCAAAACAGAAATCTCCTCCGAAAAGATGTATATCTCTTTAGAAACCTTGATGTTAATTGAATACTTAAAATTTTTTAAGAAAAATTGCAATTTATAGAATATATGATAGTATGTTTACTAGATAGTGTATGCGGATAAATATCTGAATTTTCAAGTAAATATGCAGATGAATATGCATATAAAAATTTTAAGTAGTTATTACATTATGGGAGCTCAATGCTAATTAATGAAATTTTTTATTCAATACAAGGAGAAGGGCAATGGACAGGTATTCCAAATATATTTATTAGAACGACTGGATGTAATCTTAGATGTAACTACTGTGACACAAAATATGCATATGATAAAGGAGAAGAGATAAAGATATATAATATTTTAGGGAAAGTAGAAGAATATCCATGTAAAAAAATATGTATCACTGGCGGGGAACCACTTATTCAAAAAAAAATAAACGAGCTGATTAAACAATTATTAGACAATAATTATGAAATTTTAGTTGAAACAAATGGAAGTATTGACATAGAAATGGTAAATGACTATAAGAGAACCATATTCTCCCTAGATATAAAATGTCCTTCATCTAAAATGAATGAGAAAATGTATTTTGATAACATAGATAAAGTATCAACAAAAGATCAACTTAAATTTGTAATAAAAGACAGAAAAGACTATGATTTTGCAAAAAATATTATAAAAAAATTCAATCCAAAATGCAAAATTTATTTTCAACCTGTTTGGAAAAGCAATATACAAAAACTTTCAGAATGGATTTTAAAAGATGGCCTTAACGTAGTGTTAGGTCTGCAAATCCATAAAATAATATGGGGTAAAAAAAGAGGAGTATAAAAGGTTAATATTTTATACCTTGTTTTTATACACACAAACTATATACACGATTAGTGTATTCTGAGATAAAATTAACTTCGAGACTAAAAGATAATTAGGAGAAAAATGAGGTGAAAAATTAAAATGCAACCAAATATGGCTTATGATAGAGCAATCACCGTCTTTTCACCAGATGGTAGATTATTCCAAGTAGAATACGCAAGAGAAGCAGTAAAAAGAGGTACTACAACAGTTGGTCTAAAATATGATACAGGTGTAGTACTCATAGTTGATAAAAGAATAACATCTAGATTAATTGAACCTGGTTCTATTGAAAAGATATTTGAAATAGATGAACATATAGGTTGTGCCACCTCAGGACTCGTTGCTGATGCAAGAGCACTAATTGATAGAGCCCGTATTGATGCACAGATTAATGAGATTACCTATGATGAAAAAATACAGGTTAAAACACTTGTCAAAAGAATATGTGACTTTAAACAAACTTATACTCAATATGGTGGAGTAAGACCGTTTGGTACAGCTCTTCTCATAGCAGGTGTAGATGAATCAGGGCCCAGATTATTTTCAACTGACCCCTCCGGTGCATTAATGGAATACAAAGCTAGTAGTGAAGGTTCAGGTAGAAATGGTGCGATGAGTTTCTTTGAGAGTAACTACAAAGATAATATTCCCAGAGAAGAAGCAATAAATATGGCCATAGAAGCATTATACAAAGCAACAGAAGGTAAACTTAACCCAGATGCAGCTGAGATCGGAGTTGTTGATAAAGAATTTGATTTTAAAATACTTCCACAGGATGAAACCGCAAAAATGGTCAAGGGTGTTGTTGGAGGAAAATAAATTTGGTAAGTCTTGATGAGGCAGTTGTTGCTAGATACAAAAAAGACGATGAACATTTTGAGATACTAGTAGATCCTTATGTTGCAGCTGATTTTTTAGAAGGAAAAGATGTAAACATCCTTAATAATTTAGCAATTGATGCTGTTTTTGAGGATGCAAAAAAAGGAGAACATGCATCTGAAGAATCAATACAAAAAGCATTTGGAACAGATAATATTGAAGATATTGCAAAACAAATAATAAAAAAAGGAAGCATTCAGTTAACTACAGAGCAAAGACAAAAAATGCAGAAAAACAAGAAGAATAGAATAGTTGAAACAATTGCTAGAAATGCAATGGACCCTAAAACTAAATCACCTCATCCAAGACAAAGAATTGAACTTGCTATGAAAGAAGCAGGTATACATATCGACCCTTTTAAGCCGGTAAGTGAACAAGTTAAATCAATAATAGAGTCGCTTCGGCCTATTATTCCGATTTCTTTGGATCAAGTTAGGGTGTCTGTTAAGATACCTGCAGAGCAAATTGGAAAAGCTTATGGAACAATTAGAAATTATGGATCACTTGAAAGAGAAGACTGGCAGTCAGATGGATCATGGGTCGGAATAATAAAAATTGCAGCTGGAAGACAAACTCAATTCTATGAAAAAATAAATGATGTAACAAAAGGCAATGTATCCACAAAGGTTTTAAAGTAGTTACCATACAGGTTAAGAGTTCTATGTCACAAGAAAAACGAGAAATAGTTATCCCAAGTCAGCTTTTAGGCGATGTTAAAAGTAAAGAAGCTGGAAGAGGAACTTATATAGAAAACGGTAAAATATATTCAGAAGTAGTTGGCGTTTTAAACACCACATCAAAATATATTAGTGTAACTCCTCTCAAAGGGGTATACTCACCAAAAGAAAATGATTTTGTAATTGGTGTTGTAACTGAACCAATGTCATCAAGTTGGCTTGTTGATATAAACGCGCCTTATCCTGCATTATTACATGTTAACGAAGTTCCCTGGAGAGTAGAATTTGGGGAAACTGAAAAATATTTAAACGCAGGCGATACTGTGATGGCGAAAGTATCACAAGTCGATGAAGAAAAGAAACTTCAAATAACACTCAAAGACAGAAACCTCTATAAAATAAAGGGAGGAAATATTATTAATGCTTCTCCATCAAAAGTCAGAAGAATCCGCGGTAAAAACGATTCCATGACCGCAATCATAAAAAAATATACTAAGTGCAGAATGTTTGTTGGTGACAATGGAAGAATATGGATTGATGGAAGTTTTGAAGCAATCAAAAAAGTTAAAGAAATCGTTAAGATTATTGAAGAAGAATCAATTTATTATGGCTTAACAAATAAAATAGAAAATCTTTTAAAAAAAGATGCAAAGGATGTGCATTAAATGAAGTCAGATATTAAGTTATTTAAAGATGGTAAAAGACTAGATGGTAGAAAACCAGATGAAATAAGAAAAATTAAAATCGAAGTTGGAGTCCTTCACAGAGCTGAAGGATCATGTTACCTTGAATGGGGCGGAAACAAAGTAGTTGTCGCTGTATATGGACCTAGAGAAGCAATTCCAAGGCATACTCAGGACCCGCTCAAAGCAATAGTTAACGCCAAATATAATATGGCAGCATTCAGTGTAGATGACCGTAAAAGACCAGGACCAGATAGAAGAAGTAGAGAAATTTCAAAGGTTATTTCTGAAGCACTTGAAAAAATTATTCTTTTAGGCAGATATCCAAGAGCATCTATTGATGTAAATATTGAAATTCTTGAAGCTGAAGCAGGAACTAGATGTGCAGGACTTACAGCTGCCGCAGTAGCTCTTGTTGACGCAGGAATTCCTATGAAAGATATACCTGTTGCCTGTGCCGCAGGTAAAATCGATGGAAAAGTAGTTCTTGATCTTGGTAAAGAAGAAGATAACTTTGGTGATGCAGATCTACCAATTGCAATAGCACCTAGAACAGGTGAAATTTTACTTCTACAGATGGATGGACACTTGACAGAAAAAGAATTTGATGAAGCACTTAACTTAGCTATAGATGGATGTAAGAAAGTTTCAGAAATTCAGAAAAAAGCGATAAATGAAAAATTTTCTAAGGAAAAAGGAGGCAATTAAAGATGACAATTACTCCAACAATTAAAAAAGATTACTTAATTAAATTAGCAGAAAAAGGCATCAGAAATGATGGACGTAAATTCAACGATTTTAGAGATATAAAAATAGAAACTAACGTAGTTTCAAAAGCAGAAGGTTCAGCTAGAGTAAAAATTGGAAACACTCAAGTTATGGCTGGAATAAAAATGGATATGGGTGAGCCATACCCTGATTCTCCAAACCAAGGTGTAATGACTACAGCAGCAGAGCTTATTCCTCTAGCTTCACCTGATTTTGAATCTGGACCACCTAGAGAAAATGCAATTGAACTAGCTAGAGTTGTAGATCGCGGCATACGTGAATCAAATATTATTGATGTTGAAAAATTATGTATAGAAAAAGGCGAAAAAGTATGGATAGTATTCATTGATCTTCATATTCTTGACTATGATGGAAATCTATTTGATGCAGCATCATTAGCAGCTCTTGCAGCTCTTATGACTGCTAAAATTCCAGCTGAAAGATTTGAAGTTGGAAAAGATAAGCCATTACCATTAAGTGAACCACCTATATCATGTACCGCTGTTAAATTCAACGGCATTATTGTAATGGATCCATCACTTGATGAAGAAGAGATTGCTGAAGCAAGACTAACCGTTTCAACTGATGAAAAAGGCGATATTCGTGCTATGCAGAAAGGTTTAAATGGCAGTTTTACTGTTGATGAGATAAAAAAAGTTATAAAGGACTCTATAGATAACGGCAAAAAAATTCGCAAGCAATTATATAAAAGTGTGGGAAAGTAAATGGCAAAAAGAACAAAAAAAGTAGGAGCATCCGGTCGATTTCAGGCCAGATACGGAGTTCGCGCTAGATCTAGAATTAGAAATGTTGAACGTACACAAAGATTAAAACATATTTGTCCAAGTTGCGGGCATAAGAAAGTAAAAAGAGTAAGCACAAGTATTTGGGAATGCAGAAAATGCGGAGTTAAATTTGCAGGCGGCGCATACAACCCTACAACAGAAGCCGGCCTAAACGTTAAAAAGATTCTTAGAGGGGAAATTGTACCAGATGTAGCAAAAATGTCTGAGGAAAAAACAAAAGAAATTATTGAAGAAGGTGAAGAATAAAAATGGCTGGTTATAAATGTGGTCTTTGTAAAAAAAGTGTGAAATTCGATGTAAAAAACATTGGTATGCAATGTCCATATTGTGGAAGTAAACTTTTTTATAAAGAACGGCCAACTGTTGCAAAACGTATTAAATCTAAATAATCATTTAGCTTTTTATGAAAAAAGCATCTTTTACTTTTAATTTTGATTCAAAATCTGATGCTAAAATAATTTTAGAATCAATCAATCCTGAAATTAAACATAAAATTCCAAAGACAGATGTAAAGATATCTATTTTAGGTGAAAAGCTTTTTTTAAATATTATTGCAAGGGACACTAGTTCACTTAGAGCTGCTGTTAATTCGTATCTTAGATGGATGATTACTGCCTTAAATGTAAAGAAGATTTTTTAGAAATTTGTACCACAATTTGTACAAAAATTTGATTGTTCTGAAATCTGCATTCCACAATGAGGACAAACTCTCGGATAGTTTTTCTTTGGAACTTTTTTTAATTTTCCTGAGTGTATTCTATATATAGGAAGGAAAGCAGAAACTATTATCATAACATTTGGAATAATTGAAAAAACATTCACTTGGTATGACCTCTCTTGAAATGCAAGACTAAAAGAATTATAAGAACCTTGCATTTGAAGATTATTTGAAGAGAAATCAATAGAATTGATCCATTCATCAAATCCAATATATCCAATGAAAGCAATGACCGATGAAACAACAATCAAAGTTATAAACGAAGCATATAACAAAATTTTCCCATACTTATCTTCTAATTCATGTAATAAAAACACATAAACAAGACCTGTAAAAACCGATCCAACTGGAGCAAATAAATAAAAATTTTTAAAACCAGAGTAATCTCCATTAAACATTGCTCCCGCCATCATAAATACTTGTGCAAGTGCCAACGATAGAATTACGCCTATTGCAACAAAGAACAATATCAGTGAAATCAAGCAAAATTTACTATGTCTTTTACCATATTCTTTTAGACCCATTCCTGCTACCCACAAAAGAATTAAAGCAACAAGAATCATAATTGCTCCGATTCCTGCGACAACACTCAAAGAAAGAGTAGCTATAACATTTGTAGCATCAACAAAAAAAAGGACCCCAGTTGAAACAATTTGCATTATTATTCCAATAATAAAAAATATCAAACCTATTTTTGTAACATTATACTTACTCATGTTATCATCCCATCAGATACATGATTGAAACAAGTTATTAATATAATATATTTGCTCTAAAATTGCTTATCTCATTATTGTTTCATTTCTACCTGGGCCTATTGATATAATTTCAACTGGTATGTTAAGTTTTTTTTCTATATATCCAATATAAGTTTGTGCTTGTTTTGGAAGATCAGAGAATTTGTCGGTTGAACTATCAATTTTATCCCATCCCTCAAACTCTTTGTAGATAGGTTTGCATTTTTCAACGTCATCAATACTTGCTGGAAAATAATCTATTTTTTCTCCATTCAATTCATATCTAGTACAAATTTTTATTTTACTAAGTCTATCTAAAACATCAAGTTTTGTAAGAGCAATTTTTGTTACACCAGATAGCATACAGGAATGTTTAACTACTACTAAATCAAGCCATCCACATCTTCGGGGTCTACTAGTAGTTGTTCCAAATTCGTGTCCTTTTTCTTGCATATGTTTTCCATCTTTATCAAATAGTTCAGTTGGAAGAGGACCTTCGCCAACTCTTGTGGTATATGCTTTTACAATGCCAATTATTTCATCGATTTTTTTTGGGCCAACTCCAGCACCTATACTTACCCCGCCAGCAACAGTATGAGACGAAGTTGTATATGGATAAGTTCCATAATCAACATCCAGCATTGTGCCTTGAGCTCCTTCAAAAAGAATGTTTTTCTTATGATTGATTGCATCATTTAAAATTACATGAACAGGTTTTATGAATTCTTTTAATTTTTTACCGTAACTGTGATATTTTCTTAAAATCTCTTTTTTATCTATTTTCTCCTTAATTTCATATACATCAAAAATTCTTTGTTTAATAGGAATTATTTCGTCAAGTTTTTTACTAAGTTTTTTTTCACATGTAAGATCAATTGATCTAATTCCTTTTCTTGCAACCTTATCACTATAGCATGGACCTATTCCTCTTTTTGTTGTACCTATCTTTTTATCACCAAGATACTTTTCCTCTGCACCATCAAGGATTTTATGATACGGCATAATAATGTTTGTTCTATCGCTTATGATAATTTTAGGGTTAATATCTCTTTTTTTTAACTCTTCAATTTCATTTATTAAAACATTTGGATCTAAAACTACACCATTACCAATAACACCAGTCTTACCTTGTATCACCCCAGATGGTGTAACATGTAACTTGTAAACATTTTCTCCTACTTTTATGGTATGCCCTGCATTATTACCCCCCTGATACCTAACAACATATTTTGCATCTTTTGAAAAATAATCTACAACTTTTCCTTTACCTTCATCGCCCCATTGAGTACCAACAACAAGATTTACAGACATTGTTTTTTCACAAACCTTGCATAAAATAACCTATAAATAAAGATGCTGGAAAGAAAGATAATCTAATCGAAGGGTTTATAAAATAGGGTTGTTTCGCTGATTGTTAAATATGAACAATCAAAACAGCTGGGGATTCTTTACTCAAAATCAACAATCAAATCTTGATATTGAATTATTGAAAAAAGAAATAGGTCAAAGATTCCCGTTTTATGATTTAAAATATAATGATAATAACGCTGCTTTTTTTTGTAGAATTGATGAAAATAGTTTAGAAAAAAATTTTGATGATTTAAGAATTTCTCTTTCAAAAAAAGGATATATCCCCATGCTTAAAGAGCAACATGGTGAACAAGTAATCTATGTTATAAAAAAACCAAAAGTAAAGGTTAGGCCTGTTTGGGTGAATTATGTTTTAATGGCTGCAACTATTATTACAACTGTTCTTACGGGATCTATACTCTATATAGGTGAATCAGATATCTGGAACAATGAATTAAACGGTTTAATGTCTAATATTGGCGAAATTTTTTTGCCAGAGAATTTATTATTTGGAGCTTTACTTTTTTCTCTACCTCTTCTGAGCATTCTTTTTGTTCATGAAATGGGGCATTATTTTATTTCAAAAAAACATGGTATAGAGACATCTCTCCCATTTTTTTTACCAATACCACCAATTCTACCTAATTTTAATATTGGAACATTTGGAGCGCTTATATCTAGTCATGAACCAATGCCTGATAAAAAAGCATTGTTCGATGTTGGAATCTCAGGCCCTCTTGCAGGTTTTATTGTTGCATTACCTGTTACAATCATTGGTATAGCAACTTCAGAACTAGTGGAGGTTTCTCAGTTAGCTGCAGGGGAAACATTTCTAGGTTCATCTATACTTTTTTCATTGATAGTACAAAATGTTCTTAATGTTTCTGGAGATTACGCAATTAGTTTCAGCCCTATTGCTTTTGCTGGATGGGTGGGACTCTTAATAACAGCTATAAATCTATTACCCGCAGGTCAACTAGATGGAGGACACATTTTCAGGGCTTTTCTTGGGAAATATCAGAAATATGCAAGTATGGCCGCTATTTTTATAATGATACTAACTGGCTGGTTTTTCTTTGCAATAATAATTATTTTTATGATAGGTGTAGTACATCCGCCCCCTTTAAATGATGATAGCGAACTTGATTTAAAAAGAAAACTATTGTTTTTTGTAGCAGTAGCAATCCTTATACTTTGTTTTATACCATTTCCATTTGGGGCTGTTTAAATAAAAAAATATTTTTTTATCGTAAGCATTTAATACCCCGCTTTTTATCCACTATACATAAAAAAGTGTGAGGAACAAAGATATTTATGAAAACATATCTGACAATAATGTTTAACAGTGAAGGAAAAAAACCATCTGAAGTAAAAAATCAATTACTGAATCTCGGCTTTAAAGCAGCAAAGGGCAACTATGATTTTGTTTACGAATGGGATAAAGAATCTGATAAAATCGAAGAACTTGTTTGGTTTGCAGATAAAGTTCATACTGCATTAAAAGATTCAAGAGTAGTTTTTAGTATAGAAACAATTTAGAATAATCATTTTTTATCTTTAATTTTTTTCAATATTTTACTAAAAACACCCATAAGTGTATGGTATTCCCATTTAGACGGCATTGCTCGACCCATAAGTCGTTTAAACATTACATTTGTTTTTTCTTTTTTATGTTCAGGATAATTAATTTTGTTTAATAATTCTTCAAAAAAACCGTATAATTTTTCTTTTTCTATTCCTTCAATTACTATTGTTTCTTTTTTTGAAAGATCTTTTTTTATAAATAGTGAATAGAGAACAATTCCTACCGCATGTGAAAGATTCATTGAGAGATAAGATTCACTAGTTGGTATTCTTAAAAGTGAATCGCATAAAGCTATTTCTTCATTATATAACCCGTAATCTTCTCTTCCAAAGATAAGGCCAATTTTTCCTTCAAGTTCCGTTAATCTCTCTGTTAAATCCTCTAAATTTGTTGCGTTTCTCAAGTGTTTTTTATCGTTATCACTTTCGATTGAAGATGTTGCAACTAAATAATCCATATCGTTTACTGCTTTTTTATAATCATCAAAAATTCTTACATTTTTTAAGATATCTTGGGCATGGACTGCTCTTTGATAACATTCGTCGTCTAACTCACAAGGACTTACCAGATAAAGATTTTTAAAATCAAAATTAGCCATTACTCTAGCAATAGCACCAATATTTCCACTATATTTTGGTTCAACGACTATAACATAGAAATCAGGCATATTTATTCACCTTCCCAATAGTACAACAAAAAAGAGATAAAAAGAAGGCTTATTTAAGATTAAGCTCTTTTTCTTTTTTACGAAGCATATCTTTATATTTTTTTGGCATATGTTTAACAGTTCTTTTAAGTTCCAAATGCCTTTTTTTAAGTTCAGAGCGTTTATTTGTCTTAAGTTCTTCTAAAATAAATTTTTTGTTTTTAAAGAAAACATATAGATAATAAAATCCAAAAGCAAAGACAACAAATCCAAATATCAATATATAAAGACTCCAATCAAAAAAACCACTTGGCATCATTTTTAATATTGATTCTGTAGCCGTTCTGAAAAAAAATCCTCCTACACCTATAAAAATTAAAATAACACCTATTATTGTTAATATCGAACTAAATATTAATACAAATTCTCTTAAAAAATCAGTTATTTTTCCACTTATTCCATTACCCATTTTTATTACCTCTTTTAATATGTTTTAGCATATCTCATATAGGTTTTAGCTTTTTTATTACAGATTGGACAATTAGAATTGCACTCATCTTCATCTATTGGTTCACCTAACGTGTTACCGTCAAGGATTTCTTCTATTTCTAGTGCACAATCCTCATTTCCACACCAAGGAAGCTCGATTATTCCATTTAAATTCTTTGCTTTTTTAAGAGTGTCTACCCGATGCATATTGTCATCTAGCATCTTTTTTGCTTTATCATATAGTTCTTTTGAAATTTTATCAAGAACTTCCTCTATTTTTTCAAATGCTTCATCCTTTTTAACAAACAATTTTTTAGATGTATCTCTTCTAACAATTACAACCTGATCTTTTTCTACATCTCTAGGCCCAATTTCTACTCTAACTGGAACACCTTTTAACTCCCACTCGTAGTATTTATTACCAGGATTAATATTTCTTTTATCATTCAAAACCCTATATCCTTTGTTTTTTAGTTTCTTACAAAGAGATTCGGCTTCTTTAAAAACCGGCTTTTCTTTTCCCTTGAAAATTATTGGAGTTATAACTATTTGTTTTGGAGCAACAGCAGGAGGCATAACAAGGCCCTTATTGTCACCATGAACACCAATAAGTGCACCTAGAATCCTTTCACTCATACCATATGTAGTCTGATGACAGAAGGCATGATCTCCTTTCTCTGTCTCATATTCAATTTCATATGGTTTTGCAAAATTATCCTTATATTGATGAATTGAACCAAGTTGTAGCGTTTTCATCGAAGGCATTAATACGTCAAGGCTTATTGTATAAAAAGCCCCCGCAAATTTATCCCATTCAGGTCTTTTACAAAAAATAAAGGGTAAAGATAATTTTTCAAATAGTTTTTTAGCAATGTTTTTGTCTTCTTCAATTTGTCTTTCTGCATCCTCAAAATCAACATGGCAGGTATGAGCTTCAAAAAAATGTATTTCTCTAACTCTAATAAATGCACGAGTCTGTTTTGTTTCATATCTAAATGTATTTACTATTTGATATGTTTTTAATGGTAAATCTGCATGAGATCTAACCCACAAAGAAAACATTGGATACATAGCTGTTTCAGATGTTGGTCTTAGAAGCCATCTTTCCTCAAGTTCATTTAGACCAGCATGGGTAATCCAGTAAACTTCACTTCCAAAACCTTCAATATGATCTTCTTCTTTTTTAAAGGATGATTCAGGTATTAACAATGGAAAATTTACTTCATCATGATCCGTGCTGACCATCTCTTTTCTGATAAGGCCATCAACATGGCTCATCAGAGTCCAACCGTAAGGCATCCACACATTCATACCTTTGATCGGATATCTTTTATCACATAAGCCAGCTAGTTCAACTATTTCATTATACCATTCGTTGAAATTCTCTGTTTTTTTAAACTTTGTCTCTGGCATAATCTATCCTACCTAAATATCAAAAAAGAAATTATACTATTAAATATGACGGTTTAGAGAAAAGATTAGACCCCTCTACCTTCTTTTGCTTTAACACGTAGCTCTTTTGATTTACATCTGCGGCATCTATCTGCCCGGGATGCATTTATTGCTCCGCATTTCATACATACTTTTTTATTTAGAATTCTTTTTTCTGCTTCTGCAAATCTTGCCATAGTATTATCCGCCTTTTGATTTTATCTGTATAAAGATATCTTATTTAAATATAATGTACAAATGGTTTAAATAAGGCCACTTTATTTGAGGCTAACTTGTCAAAAACTGAAAATTATAGAAATATACTTAATACTTAAGATATTTTCAGAGAATGGTGAAACATATGAAGGGTAAGGTTACATGTCCAAAGTGTGCACATAACTTTGTAGCAGATCTACCAAAAGATAAAGAAAAACATTTAATTTCTTGCCCTAAATGTGATCATAAATTCAATATAAAAGTTAAACATAAAGAAGATGAAATTGGAGAATATGTTTGGGAAGAACACGGCGAACCCAGAAAAGCTGTTTTATCTTCAATTAAACCTAAAACAAATAAACCAATGATTGCTGCAATAATTTTAGTATGTGTTTTCTCAATTGGAGTTGCAACATCTGCTTTTTCAGAAACTTTTATTGAAACAACATTAGATGTTGCATCAGCTGCTGGAGGAACTGGAACTGTTGAATTTAAAGTTGTCAACTTAGATAACAAAACAATTGATAATGCAACTGTTTCAATAGCTGGAGATATAATAAAACAAAATGATAATAATATTTACAAAAAAGAAAATGTAGAACTTGGGATTCAGGAGATTGAAATTAAGAAAAATGGATATACAAATAAAAAAACTGAAGTTGTTGTAATACCTTTTATTAAAACAGAAATAACGTTCGAACTAGAAAATGGAACCCAAAATGTTCAAAAAACAGAGTTTAATACTTTTGGTTTTTCAATAATTATTGGGATTTTTTCTGTTTTTGCACTTTTCTCTGTTTTAACCTGTCTAAAAAGAGAACATTTTGATGTAGCAGTAGCTGGTTCATTAATTACGATTTTTTCATTTGGTTTCTTTTTTATTGGTTCAATTTTAAGTATTATAGCATTTGTAATTATCTATAAATCAAGAGATGAGTTTAAAAATGGAGATAAGGGAAAGATCTTTTAGTTCATTTTTTATCTTCTTTATTTTCATAATATTTTTTATATTTTTCATGTTGCAGGTTCTAGGCCCAATTTTTTTACCAACTGGTAGTGTTACTGATCTGTCTGGCCTTACTGCACTTTCAGATAATGAAGATGAAATTAGGAAAATGCCTGTTCCATATAATACAATCTATTCCATAGGTGATAGATTATGTCATCAAAAAGCAGATAGATCTTTTTTTATAAATGATAATCAAATGCCTTTTTGTGCAAGATGCACTGCAATATGGCTGGGTCTTGCTGTTGGAATATTTTTTATGATTTTTTTTGAGATAAAATTAAGTGAAAAAATATTTTTTATGATATTGATTGGATTATTTCCTTTGGGAATAGATGGAGTCGGACAATTACTTGGGCTATGGGAAAGTACCAATCTTATTCGTTTTTTAACTGGGCTTTTAACAGGGATTGTCAGTGGTATTGCACTTGGTGTAATTATAGATGAATTAAAGACAATTTTTACTCAAAAATCCAAGCTAAAGGAATATTTTAAATAATAAAAAAAAATTCATTACTATATAAAACTAAGATGGAGAGAAAAAAAATGAATGATTTAAAAAATGCAAAAACACTCGGGGGTATAGGCTCAATTTTAATGCTTATAGGAATTATTATACCTACTTTTGGCTTGATTCTTTCTTTAGTTGGTTTTATTTTAGTAATAATTGCAGTGAATAATATTTCTAATGCAGTAAATGAATCATCAATTTTTAGTAATTATTTATTTTCGTTTTTCTTACAAATTGCATCTGTAGTAGCGCTTTTTGCTATACTTTTTGTTACAATAGGGGCGAACATCACTCTTTCATTTTCAGAATTAACTACTCTTGCTCAATCAGAACAAGGAATTACTGACCCCTCTCAAATTTTCAGTGATATTGGAGCGGTTTTAGGAGGTATTTGTTTATCTGTTGTTGTTTTCTGGATTATTATGCTTATATCCTCTCTTTTCTTAAAGAAAAGTTTTGATGGCATTAAACAAAAAACAAAGGTTGATCTATTTGGAACTGCAGGTCTATTGTTTTTGATAGGCGCTGGTCTTTTGATTATTGTTGTTGGAGCAATTATTATTTTTATTGCATTAATAATCCAGATTGTAGCGTTCTTTCAGTTGCCCGACCAAGTTCCGGCAGCTGAGACTTCAATCTAATTTTTTTTATCATTAATCAATTAAATTCATTTTTTGATATTGATATTAAAATTACTGCAATTATACAAAGGATACTTGAAATAAAGACAGGACCAAATGAAAAAATCCCAATTATACTAGTACCAACTGCAAAACCCCATAGTTTTCTTTTAAAACAAAGAATTGAACTCAGAATTGGAAATATTGATATAATTATTCCAATAGTTCCACATATTAATAGAAAGTTCTTAATTTCAGGGATAGTAACATTTATACTAGCTTGTGAAAACATATCTGCTAAAGTGTTTACGGTTATTGCATTTGCTGAAATATATATAGCAAAATTCATAACTCCTAAAACTCCTGCAATTATCAAGAGAACACCAGATATCATCGGTTTATATGATTCTCCTTTAGTCATGCTTTCATTATTTGAAAAATCTTGCGAGGACATATTGTTTTCTATTGGGGTGTTCATTTTTTAAACCTCTTTTTCATTCATTTTTTTCTTTAAAATGTTAGGTAAAACTTTTTTGTAAACATAATAGAAAATAATTAATCCATATAAAACCCCTGCAATTGAAAAAGATGCTTGATACACGATTGATTGAACATTTGAAAAAATCAACATAGAACCAACTAAAAGGCTTATAGGTATCTGTAAAACTATAGAGATTATCAAATTTCTAGTAAGTGTCTTATCATATATTCCATAGCCTATGTATATCCCTGTCGCACCGTGAAAAAGTATTAATCCGATTGAACCAAGTCCTATTATTGTCATTATAAGAGTATCATTAGTTATAAATTCACTAGCTGATGCCGCAATTAACATGAATGGAGTAAAAGAGGAACCAAAACCAAGACCTAGGATTAATCCATATATCGGCGTTTCTTTTTTTTGTTGCAATCTATTGATGTTTAATACAATAGTTTTGAATAGTTGATCAAAAACTGCTAAAAAAATAATTGAAAAAAATACAAATGAATAAAATGCGTACTGTACAAATGCAGCTATAAAACCCATTATAATTCCAGCAATAAAAGTTAGAAAAATATATTTTTCCTTGTAGTGTTCATCATATCCTTTTAAGGAAATGTACATAATAAATAATGCGGGAATAATTCCTAAGAATAAACTTGCCTGTGGTAATACACTCATAAATTTTCGCTTCTGAATATCAAAGAGTATATTAAATACCATCGATTTACGTGATTTATAAATTTATTGGAGTGAAAAATTATGTTAAAAACACCAGTCATAGTTCTAAATGTCAAAACATATGGTCAGGCAATCGGAGAAAAATCTTTAGAGATTGCAAAAATCATGGAAAAAGTTGGAAGAGAAACAGATGTTAGTATGGCAATATCCGTTCAAGCAACTGATCTAAGAATGATTGCAAACAATGTTGATATGCCTGTATATGCTGAGCATATTGATCCGATTAAACCAGGCAGCAACACAGGTTGGACTTTACCTGAAGCAATAAAAGATACTGGAGCAGTTGGTACTTTAATAAATCATAGTGAACATCGATTGAAACTAGCTGATATTGATGTTTGTGTTAAAAAGGCAAAAAAGCTTGGTCTTGATCAAATAGTTTGTTCAAATAATGTTGAAACATCAAAAGCAATTTCTACATTGAATCCTGATTTTGTAGCAGTTGAACCTCCTGAATTAATTGGTGGGGATATATCTGTTACAACGGCTGACCCAGATATCATAAAAAACAGTGTGGATGCTGTAAGAAAGATAAATAAAAATGTAAAGGTACTTTGTGGCGCGGGTGTAAAAAACGGTAAAGATGTTAAAAAAGCTGTGGAACTTGGTGCCGAAGGTGTACTTTTAGCTAGTGGCATTGTTAAAGCAAATGATAAAGAAAAAGTTGTTAGAGATCTTGCTTCTGGATTATAGTTTGTAATTTATAAAACTTTATTAATTGTAATAAGCTTTCTTAAATAAAAATAAGGATTGGAAAAAAGATAGAGGAGAATAAAATATGGAACAAACAATGCCACCCCCTATGCAGCAACAACCTATGCCACAAAATAATCAAAAGAATGGAGCTGGAATAGCATCTTTAATTCTTGGAATTATTGGATTGGTTTTATTTTGGGTATGGATAATTGCAATTGCATTAGGTATAATCGCTATAGTTCTAGGCGCTGTTGCCTATTGGGGCAAATGGAAAGATGCAAAATTAGGGTTAGCTGGATTAATTTTAGGAACAATCGCAATAATTGCTGCGATAGTTTTTATTATAGTAATCTTTGCATTTATAGCATCATCAATGGCTGGTTCATATGCTGGTCTTTGAGTTATTTAAATAAAAGTTATTCATTAACAAAAAAATTTTTTTTCTTTTTTTCATCTGTTACACATTATTTTGCCAAACAATTAATCAAGGGTAATAATAATTTTATTCCTGTTTTTAACTAAAATTTTTTGGTGATTATTTATAAAAGTTCTTATATTGATTTGATTTACTATAGGTTACAATTCTTAAGAGAAAAAAAGGAGAAAATAAATATGGAACAAAGTAGTCAACCACCATATCAGCCACAACCCCCACAGTACCCACAATATTACCAACAAACGAGTAACCATTCAGCAATTGGAACTGCCAGCCTAATATTAGGGATAATTGCCTTAATTTTTTGTATATTGGGTTTTATTTCTAGTTTTGCAGTATTCTTTTGGCCATTGAGATTCCTTGGTATTTTTGGATGGATCGGTTTAATACTTGGTATCATAGGTCTAATTTTAGGCGCTGTAGCTTATTGGGGACAATGGAAAGATAAGCGTGGGTTAAAAGGCTTTGTATTAGGTCTGATATCCATAATATTATTTGTTGTAGCCATTGTAATAGGCTTTGCAATAACATCATTTTTTTATTCGCAGTTGATGTCTAATTATATGTCGCCTTACTAAAAAATTTTTTATTTTTTTAATCATATTTTCAAGATTTAATGGAAAAATAGCGTTATTATAAAAAAAAAGAGAAAAAAAGAGTTATTTGACCTTTTTAATCTTAAACTCTCCTATCCCTGTCGGTATTATTTCTATTTCATCTCCATCATTTATATCGTGAGCTTTAGCCAGTTGACTTGGTATTGTCAGTACTAAACTGCTGCCCACCACTCGGGCTTTTCTTGTTAGAGGCATATCCCATCCACCTTCTACAAGGCATGGTAATGTATACCTGAATATATATATGTATCGATTTTTTTTAATATATCTATTCGTATTCATAAGAATTTTCAAAAATATAAAAATTAGACTATAAAAAAGACAACCAAAAGTTAATGAACAAAAAATAGATACACTGGATTCGGAGCGAGGCTTAATGAAAATATTTGTAGATACAGCTGATTTAGATGAAATAAAAGAACTTGCATCATGGGGCATAATAGATGGTGTGACAACTAATCCGACACTTGTCAAAAGAAGTGGCAGATCTTTTGATGAAATAATAAAAGAGATATTCAAACTTGTTAATGGCCCAATTAGCCTAGAAGTAGTTAGTGAAAAAGCTGAAGACATGGTAAAAGAAGCAGAAGGTTTAGTTGAAAAAACAGATGAAAAATTTAGAGAGAATGTTGCAATAAAAATACCAATGACACCAGAGGGGTTAAAGGCAGTAAAAAAACTAAGTAAAAAAGGGATAAGAACAAATGTTACACTTGTATTTTCAGCAAATCAAGCACTACTTGCAGCTAAAGCAGGAGCGAGTTTTGTAAGTCCATTTATTGGAAGACTTGATGACCAAGGACAAGTTGGAATGCAAATTGTTGAAGAAATAACTGAAATTTTCTATAATTATGATATTGATACTGAAGTAATTGTAGCAAGTATAAGGCATCCAATTCATGTAATTGAAGCAGCAAGGCTTGGAGCAGATATTGCAACTATTCCACCTAAAATAATCCATAAAATGGCTAATCATTCAATGACAGATGATGGAATAAAAAGATTTCTTGATGATTGGAAAAAAGTAAAAAAATAATTATTTCTTTTTCTTAATTTTACCAAAGTCTTTTTTTCGCTCTTTAACATCTTTGCCAGTTGCTTCAAATAGAAATTTATTCCATTTTTTTATAATACTATAGTCACCACTGACTTTTTTTGGCGGCTTTGTATCGATTAAGAGAATTTTTTTATCTCTTTTCATGTAGATTTCGCCGATTCCATCTACCTCAAAGTTTATACCTTCCTCAATATCTCCGGATACTCCAAAATAATCTTTTACTAGATTATTTATATCTGGATGATGTCCTCTTTTAATCTTATATTCTCTCATTTTTGTACAACCCTAAAAGATGAAATAAAAAAATCAATTATTAAATTTTGGTTTTATATTAATTCAAAAGCTTTTTTTACAGCATCTTCTGCTGAATCAACTACATAATAATTTGATTGTATTCCATTCATAATGGATTTACTAGTTATTTCATCTACACATCCGCCTGTGCCTTTTATTAAAATCAAAGGTTTATCTGAAATCATTCTAAAAGAGATTTCATTTAATGTGCCCCATCGACCGCCTATTGCAATAGTTACATCACCTGTACGTGAAACAAGATAATTACGGATGTTACCTAGGCCAGTTGGAATTGCAATATCAATGTACTTATTTGCATCATTATTTTCAAAAGGCATTATTCCTAATGTTATTCCCCCTTCTTTTTTTGCACCCCTGCAGCATGCTTCCATAATACCACCATGACCACCACAAACAATTACTCCATCATTTTTTGCAACAAGCATTCCTACTTCTTCAGCTGTTTTTAGAGCATGATCTGATAAAGTTTTGTCTCCAACATCACTTCCGCAAACTGAGATCAATTTTTTCATATTTTTAGAATGCCCTAGGAATTTTTTAAACTTTTTACCAAAAATGCATAGTTTTAAAAAATTGGAGGGTATAATAAAAAAATATGGTTGAATATGCTCTGGAAGTAAATAACATAACAAAAAGCTATAAAGATTTAAAAGCAGTAAATAATCTCAATCTTAAAATTAAAAAAGGAGAGCTTTTCGGATTTCTTGGACCCAATGGTGCGGGAAAGACAACTACAATAAAATCTATAATTGGGTTAATATATCCAGATAACGGTTTTGTAAAAATAAGCGGAAAAGACGTTTTTAAAAATCAAAAAGAGATAAAAAAAAATATTGGATATTTACCAGAAAAAGTATCTTTTTATAACAAACTTACAGCTTTACAAAATCTTAATTTTTATGCTGAAATAAAAAATGTTCCAAAAGATAGATGCCTTAAATTACTCAAAGAATTTGGCCTTTATGAATTTGCAAATAAAAAAGTAGGGCAGTATTCAAAAGGGATGATTCAAAGATTAGGTCTTGCAAGAGCAATGCTTGGTAATCCAAATATATTATTTTTAGATGAACCAACTTCAGGTCTTGATCCAAGAGCAGTAAAGTGGGTTAGAAACAAAATAAAAAAACTAAATGAAAATGGTGTTACAATTTTTATATCTTCACATATCTTAAGTGAGATACAAGAAACATGCACCCAGGTCGGTATAATAAACAGAGGAAATCTAGTAGCTCAAGATTCAGTAGACAACTTGAGTTTAAATCTGCAGATTAAACCAAAAATGATTGTTACAATCGATAATATAAGTGAAAAAGTTAAAAATATTGTTAAAAAGATTAAGGGAGTAGAAAAAACCGCAATATCAGGAAATAATTTGACTGTATATTGTGATTTGTCCACTAGATCAAAAGTAATATATGAACTAGAAAAAAACAATATAACAATAAAAAACCTTGAAACAGAAAAAAGTTCACTAGAGGATATTTTTATGAAATATACGGAGGGTCAGTAATGACAATTGATAAAACAGTTTTTTATTTAGCTAAAAAAGAGGTTATTGATAATTTTAGAAACTATTGGATAATAATATTAAGTGTTATTTTTACAATACTTGTTTTAGTATTTTCATATTTTGGATCAACTGGCCTTGGCTCAGGTTTTAGAGAACTGGATGTAACTGTAGAACTATTAAAATCAGCTGTTATACTAATCATACCAATAATAAGTTTAATGCTAGGATATGCATCTATTGTAAGAGAAATAGAAGAAGGATCAATGCAATCCTTACTATCTTTTCCAGTAAAAAGATACGAAGTTATTTTAGGAAAGTTCCTGGGATTAGGATGCGTAATATCAATAATTACTCTAATTGGGTTTTTAATCTCAGGTGCAGTTATAGCAATTAATACATCAAATCCTGATTTTTTATATTATTTTGGTTTTATAGGTGCAACTATTTTACTTGGGCTAGGTTTTCTGAGTATATCATTATTTCTATCAACAATTCTAAAACAAAGATCCACAGCTATCGGTGCAGCAATATTTTTGTGGATATTTTTTGCAATAATATGGCAGATTCTAATCGTAGGTATAGTATTCTCACTATTAAGAGGTGGAGCAACAGAATTTCCTGAATGGTTTCCATATTTTAATTTAGTAAATCCATTGACAACGATAACATATTATGGTGGATCGTCTCCACCAGAATTACACTGGATAATTGTTTCATATCTATCTTGGATTATAATTCCATTGGGTCTTTCATTTATAGTTTTTGCAAAAAAAGACATATAAATAAACGCCCACAAAACTTTTAAATACCACTCGCTTACACTTTTCTTCATATATCTGGGGAAAAAGAAATGACAGCAAAAAATAATAAAACAAACCCTCAATTAATTACACTCATAAACGAGCTTAAAAAAACAGCTAAAGAAAAAGAGGCACCTATCTGGAAAGACATAGCTTTAAGACTGGAAAAACCTCTTAGAAACTGGGCTGAAGTAAATCTTGAAAAAATAGACAAACATGTCAATGAAAAAGAAACAGCAGTTGTACCTGGTAAAGTTTTATCAACAGGAAACTTAAATAAAAAAATATCTATAGCTGCGTGGTCATTTTCAGAAAAAACTAGAGAGAAAATCAAAAAATCAGGTGGAAAAACATTAACTATTAAAGAATTATTAGAAAAAAATCCAGAAGGAAAAAATATTAGAATAATGGGATAAATATGACAACGATTATAGATGCAGAAGGAGCAAGCCTTGGAAGGTTAAGTACACATGTTGCAAAAAGACTTCTAAAAGGAGAAGAAATTGCAATAGTAAACTCTGAAAAGGCAATAATATCTGGAAAAAAAACTGCTATAAAAAAGGAATACAAGCAAAAAAGAGAAGTTGGAACTTACAGAAAAGGACCGTATTTTCCTAGACTTCCTCATCAGATTGTAAAAAGAACAATTAGAGGCATGATTCCATATCAGAAACCTCATGGAAGAGAAGCATTTAAAAAACTTAAATGCTATATTGAAGTCCCAGATGAATTTAAAGATAAAAAAATTGAAAAAATCGAGAGTATTGAAAAAAAACCAGTTGATTTTATGACAATTAAAGAAGTATCACAATCATTAGGGGAGAATTTCTAATGGCAAAAAAAATAGTAAACACTTCAGGTAAAAGAAAAACTGCGATTGCCAGAGCCTCAGTAAAAAAAGGCAAAGGAATTGTTAGGATTAACAACAAACCAGCAGAGATATTTGAACCGGAAATAGCTAGATGGAAGATTCTTGAACCTATTAATATAGCCAAAGATCATTTAGAAAAACTAAACGTTGATGTAACAGTTGAAGGCGGAGGGTTTATGAGCCAGGCAAACGCAGCTAGAACTGCTATTGCTAAAGGTATACTTGAATACACTGGCGATCCAAGCCTTAAAATCGCATTCCTCGACCATGATAGAAGCCTACTAGTCAGTGATTCACGTAGAAAAGAATCGAAAAAACCTCTCGGCCGTGGTGCAAGGTCTAAAAGACAAAAGTCATATAGGTGATATTTTGATAATTCCTGTAAGATGTTTTACATGTGGAAAAATCATTGGAGATGTCTATAAAGATTACAAAAATAGATATCTTGATTACAAAAAGGCAATAGATTCAGGTGAAAAACCAAAAGAGACACCTAAAGACATATTAGATGATCTTGGTGTTGAACGTTATTGCTGTAGAAGAATGATTCTTGCACATGTAGATCTTATCGATGAATCAGCACCATATGAATAATTCTTTATTTCTTTTTAAATCCAAATTTTTATCTATTTTTACATGATTCCAAATTTAAAAATAGGTTAATTGGGCGCGTGGCCTAGTCTGGATATGGCACTGGCCTTCTAAGCCAGTGACCGCGGGTTCGAATCCCGCCGCGTCCGTAACCCGCCAACAGGAGGGATTTCATTCGGAAGCAGGGTGTTTTTTCCTTTTTCCGATTTAGATTGATTTAATCTCTTCGGCTGTTCTATTATCTTTTTATTTTTATAATGGAATTTCAGCAGAGCTTTAATCCAATCATATTTTGCTGCTTTATACCATATTTTAGCTTCTCTAGTATATCCTTCTGTTTCTTTTAACCGTCTATGCTGCATGAAATCTTGTACTTCACGTGTTGCAAAAACACCAGTTTTAACTTTGTATCCTATCAAACGAGCTGTTGCACACCAATGTCTTGCTGAGTATGGATAATAATTTTTCCATACTTTATCACCCATAAAATTTAATCGTTTCCGTAGATACTTCTTTGTAAAAGGTCTACCTGATGGTTCAAGAAAAACATATTCTCCGCTTTTACTGTTTTCTACTTTAGGTCTCCAATGATCAAGCCAATTCTTTAGACTTTTTCTATTCCCATAGTCTACAAGTTCTTTTTCCAATGCAACTGTACGATAACACTTTACTTTTGGCTGATAAAATGTGATTATCCCTGATTCTAAATTTATATCTGATACTTTGAATATAGCAGGTTCACTAGGCATCCGCCATCCAACAAAATAAGACAACGTAAAGATATATTGAAACAAAGCATTTTCATATGGGTCTTTAGAATATTCATTGAAATGCATTAGTTTATAGACTGTTTCTGGTGATGGAATAAGACGTGGTTTTGGATCAGGTCTTTTTGGTGGAGTATAATTCCATTTTCCCACTTCATCGATTCTGCCATATGAACGCATCAAAGCTTTTATTGCGTTGTAAGTGTTAAGAACAGCAAAGATCCCTTCGTCTTCTTTTCCCTCTCTAATATCTCTATTTTTTGTATATGAGTCTTCTATATAATCTAGCTGTGCAACTACTTGGTCTGGGTTCGGGTCAAAAAGATCGACAGGAAAAATAGGATGCTCTGCCATCCTTTTCAAAGCTCCCCTGTATTTTCTCCAGGTGGAATCAGCTTTCCTATATCTTTTCAGCCACCAAAATCTCACTGCAGATAATAATTCGTCAACTGTCTGATGATCTTTTGGATTTACTTTTCGTGGTTTTTTATAACCTTCAACATTGATATTGGTACTAACATTTTCACGTTTTTTCACCTTCCTCACCCTTTCGGGTTGTATCTGTTCAATATCAACATTAGAAGAACATTTGCTTTCACTATTGCGATTGCAAACAACATCATCCCTATCTCGCTGTTCACCTCCTACACTCTGCTCAGGTGTAATAGATGAATCATTTGAATTATATATAAAATCTACCAATGAATCGATAGTTGTCTGCACAGATTCTTGAGGGCGTCTGCTATCTGAATGTGATGATGGCAACTCCAAATTATATACTCCTTTTTTGTCTAAAAAATGTTAGACTGGTAAAAGACAAAAAAAGAATAGAGATATTTAACTTTGTGTGTTTTTTGACAAAAAACTGACAACTGACGATGTTATATTTTTGTCATAATTTTCCTTTAGTTGACTTAAAATCTTTAGCTTTCATCTTTCATTCCCCTGTAAAGTATTACTATCAGCGAAACCAAAAAACTGAACGATATCTTTCTTCATAAGAGTCTTACGTTTACCGTTGTGATATACTTTTTCAGCTATACACCCAACATTCTGGTCGATACCAGCCAAAACAAAACCTATATATTCATCTACAAAACTAGGTGATATCTTCAACTTGATCTCCTCAACTCCTTTACCACGTTTCCTCTGGACAACAGCGCTATCCTTAATCTTCCTTGATATCATCGTCTTGTTTATCTTCACCATTATCAACACCTCCATTGATCATCTCCATGCTATCCTCATCATTCTTTTTAACACTCAAATACCGTGAAACAAGACGTTGCCTAACATTTTTTAAACGCTTTACTTCAGATTCTGCTACATATAGCCTTTCAGCGTTTTCAGCTAGTTTCCTAGCAAACCTGTCTAATGTCTCTTTTTTAACTGACAAAAATATCAAACCTCCATTATTTATCAAGTTTCTTTAGAATAGTCCTGACAGAAACAACAAACACCACCAGGAACACCAGAGCTATAAACACAGCTCCAACCATAGCCATCATAGCTAGATCTTTCATATCATCGAGTTCTTCCATACTCTCTTCAACAGAACTAGATGCACGTGAAAAATTATGGACATCTGTCTTCAAATCAGATAGATGCCTGTTCATCGTGTTTATTTCAACTCTAAGGACCATGCTAGTAGACGAAAGATGATGCATGCTCATCATCATAGTACGCTGCATAGACCTGTTCATATTCTTAAAACATGTTTCTATTTCACCAAGTGATCTATCGATACCAATAAGCGATTCATCAACCTGATCTATCGAATCATCCATACTATTGATATTATCCCATATACCAAAACCCTGTACGCTTCCGACAGCTGTCGAAAACAAAACAATTACTATTATAGCTGTTTTTCTAAACATATTTTTTCACCTCTTTTATATTCTTCAAAAGCAGATGGGTTATCATCAGATGAAACAACAACCCTAACAAAACGACTAGGTGGTATCTTCTCTCTGCTTACAAAAGCAGGGTGAGCATCTAAATCACCAGTATTGATGCCTTTATCTTTTTCAATATCTAAACCATCAACATCAACCGTTATCATAGCACCAGCGACAGATGTCTCCTCTGTCACATAATGCATCCAATCAAAAGGATACTTAGAGAGATATACACCCTCCACAGCATCACTGATCCTAATAGGTTTACATGGAAGAAGCCCTTTTTTCATGATTCCCTCAAGGTTCTCCTTTCTAGTACAATGATACATTTTTTTCAAAAACACATCAACCTCCTTTGTCTACAAACTCAATATTATTTCTAAAAAACATTTAAACTTGTGTTAACAAAACAGACACCTGTCTGAAACACCAATCATAGATAAGCGCTACACAAAACACTTATAAACAAAAAAGAATATCTACCTGATGTGGTGGAAGATTTTAGGCAACTCCAAAAACGAGACACTTTGCACAGGGTGTCTTGCTCCTTTGTCTACAAATTCCACCACAAATACTCCTATTTATTTTTTTTACCAGAACTTGAGCATACTAGCCTCTATAAAACCCCATCTTATTAATGTCAAAGTTACACCATATATAATCCCAACTACAGCAGGGACAAAAGGGAGTAGACTAAGCTTATATACACGTTTCATAGACAATACATATACATAACCAGTCCATCCACATAACGCTACAAATGGTGCATAATAATGATAGCTACCAAAATCAGGGTTAAGTGTCGCCCATTGATACATATTCATAAGCATACCAGTTACCTGTAGACATGCTACACCAAGTGTCATATAGATCAATACAACTATCTCTTCATGGTTAAGATGAGTATTAGCATCACGTGCAGTTTTATGTTCTTCTTTTTTAAGCCATTTCTTGAATCTATTATATCTAGATACCATTTTTTAATACACCTTGATTTTAGTAGTACCCTCTGGATATTCTTTCTTTTTCTTCTTTTTTCTAAAACGATCCAGAAGACCACCTTTGCCTTTTTTCATACGCCTGACATACCATATCAAAACAATGACAACAAGTGTTAGAATAGCTACCCATATGAACAAAGGAACATCAGCAACAGCTCCACGAAACAGGTTTTCAATATATGAAAAACCATTATCAGCATAAAACAAAGGATTATTACGGATTACACCCTGAACATCAGTTTCAAGATTACTATACCATACACCGATCTCACCAGTGACACTAGCAGGGATAGTATAACTTATCACATTGTTCGCCTTATTAGCATACTCGCTTTCCATGCCTTCTACACGAAGCTCAATCTTAGTAGCTTCCAATCTCTCATTTACAGTAAAATAAACAGTGTTAGTAAATGTTTTAGTTTCAACATTGTTATCATTAACATAAAGAGTGACCTTTGAACCAGTGCCAACAATATCATCAACAGATACAGCTTTTATCTGTATCTCATCTTCAGAAAGCCACCTTACATCAAGGTCTTTAATACCAACATCAGGCTGATAAGGGTTGAAACGAGTAGGAGGCTCAAAATGATCCTCTACACCATCATTATCAGCATCAGCATCCCACTTGTTTTTAATACCGTCAAGATCAAAATCCTGCTCAGGACCTGTACCACCCCAGGTTTCTTTTATATATGGACTATAACCACCTTCAGAGAAACCCAAAAGGATAGCTAAAGTAGCTTGTGACTGTTGACCTGTGCTAACAGCTACATCACGGGTTTTGACATCAACAATCATAAAAACAGTAGTCAAAACCACCACTGCAATAAGAAGCACAACTATAGCTTTTTTAAGATTATCAGAATGCTCATATTCACGATAAATATAATAGATACCACCAACTGACAGAACACCGATAGCCAGTAGCATAAACCATGTAATCATTTTTTTCCTCCTTTTACTTTGATACAGCTGATAAACAAAGCAAGAACCAGAATGATTATTCCAACGAACATACCTGGCCCCATACCATACATACGAGCAACTATACAATAGATTAGAAAAGAAAATACAAAGACAAAACCCACTGCCTCAAAACGTGTGATCTTTTTATCCCTGTTCATAATGATATATGTAGAATAAACCAGGAACAAAATAGGGCTCCAATACAGATTGAAAAGAAAAACCACTAGGATAGTAAAACAGAATGTCGCCATCAAAAGATTCCTCTGCATCACTCTATCCAGTTTAATATCTTTAATAATAATCATCACCACCATAGGCACGTCTAAATGTCCTATAGATATCTAACTTACCATCCTGGTTGCGCACAGCTTTAGTCTTGTTATATACAAAACCAGCATTTCCAAAACGGCAGAGTTCATCATAATGCAACGGTTTAGATTTCTTCATAATACTACGCTGCATTTTCTGCTCAAAAACATCTAGACAGTTGTCTACTCTTCCAGCCTTTTTTTGATTGCCGCTGGACCTGACAAATCCACTTTTTCCATTTGTTTTCATTTCTTTCTCTCCTTTGTTCGTTTTTGGCCTATATAGGCCAATCCAGCTTCCAGGAATCGAACCTAGAGCTACCGCTAGATAGCACACCAAGTAACTAGCTAAAAAAAAGATGAAGACAACTCCATAACTGACACATGCACAGATAGTCTCGCTCCCCCAAAACTATGACATCTGTAATAAAAAACCATGTTTATAAGCTTTGTTAAATATAACAAAAATATAACAACTATATATCAAAGCAATAAATGTTACATATTTGTATTATTTACACAAAATATATTAACAGCGATAAACATTTAGCCTATTATTAGGGGTGAGAAAAACATTCCATTTTGTTTTTCTCTCTCCTTTGTTCGTTTTAAAAACATATGGAGAGGAGCCACATTGGGTAAAAAGGAACTATATCCAGCACATGTAACTGTTTCTATGCCAAGAGATCTAATAGAACAGATAAAAAAAGACATAGAAAAAGGCATCCTAAAAGGATACAGGAACCATCACCAGTTCTGCCAAGAAGCAGTAAGGCTTAGATACCAACAGCTAACATCAAAAGATATAGACTATAGTGAAATGATAGAGATACTAAAAAAGATCAAATAGTGAACTAAAGAGTTGTATACCAGTAAAGAAAAAGATCTTTCATATCTATATGTTCTTTCTGTAAAAGCTGTTTATGATAAAGATAACGAGCTGATTCAGCCATCTGAAATACTTTCTCATAGAAACAAACAAAAGACATCAGATCATCAAAACCATCAACCTTCTCCATTTCCAAATCCTGTATCTCCTTATACATCGAATGAGCCCTACCAATCTTAGATTCCAAATCAACCATTAAATATCAAACCTCCAAAATATCGACAGCTATCCATACATCCTGTCATCAAATTCCCTAGCCTTCCTCTGGTCTTTCTTCTCTTCAATACCAAGATGCTTCATTATATTACCATGAAACTTTTCATTACTAGACATCATCTTATCTATCGCCTTAGCAAGTTCCTCCTGATGCCTCGCAATTGTTTCCTGACTATCCATCAATTTTTCAAGGACAACCCATGTTTTCTTCATCAATTCTTCCTGCCTATACATCCTAACAGGAATATCTTTCAACATGTTCGAAAACTTTTCAAGGAATTTCTCAATCCTATTAGTCCTATCCGGAAGCTCACTATAACACTTAGTCGTCTCCATAGAAGAAGTTTCAAAACAAGGACCAATCTTAGGATTACTATTATCCATCCAGACCTCACCATTCTTAAAAGTCATACCCGCCTCAATCGCTTTCCTGATCTCAGGCTCCCTAACAGATACAGCATAATGAGGACGCCTATACAACTCAGGTAAACTCAAACTACACTGCGCTACACGCTGAAACCAGGCCATAGCCTTATGAGCATAATCATCCAGAACATCCCTATACCTATCATGCTGACCCGCAGGTATAACAGTAGATGGCAACCAGACAACTATCTGATCATCAGACTTAGGGTTTTCATCATATCTAATTGTAACATGTTCATCATCCTCTTTACTAGGCCAATACAAATAATTCTGAATAACACCATTCATATCTTGATTGATTTTATCCCAACTGATATTCCTACGTGGCTCATCAATAACCTTGAACTTATAACTAAGATGATGCACCTCAATATCTTTCTCAACAATCTCAACACCAGATTCCTCACGCCAATCATATGAACAATTACCACCATCTTTTTTGTTATCATCGACCTTTGTTTCGTCTGGAAGTTCACATACCCTATGTAAAAGTTCCGTGTTACTAGGAGTGGCAGATTCCGTATTACTAGGAGTGAACGATGTTGCCATATAGACTTTGGGATTTCCACTGCGGATTCTGCCATTATAATGGTATTTTTGTTCTTTCAAAAAACCATCCTCAACAAGTTTATTTGCATAATAATAAGCTTCATCCTGCAGTTTTTTCATAATACGTTTTTTTTCTTTTTCTCCTAGGGATTTCCCTTTATAGAGATGTTTGAAACGTGCTTTTGCAGCTTTGCTTTGAGGATATCCATCAACGAATCTATTATAGTAAAACATCTTCTTTTCACTGAATTTCCGGCTTACCATTTTACACCCCCTTTTTTAGAAACAGCTAATACTAATCCGGAATGTTTCACGGAACTTTCCGGATTGTATTTCAAACACACAAAAAACACACAAAAAAAATAATAAATATCTAGATTTGTATAATAGAAAGAGAAGAAAATAATGTTATGATTATTTTCTTTTGGATTTTTCATGCAAGACTTCTGCAAAAATACGCATGACACGATCAAACTTATCTTCTTTTTCCATTTCAAATCACCTCCTTGAATTTTTTTATAAAAAAGTTTTTTTATCTCTACAAAAATATAATAGAAAGAAAAGAGATTTAATGTTGAAAGTTTTGCCACCACAAAAACACAGCAAAAATAATCGGAAGCAGCCAAAAACCCGATTTTTCCGATTGAAATAACAGGAGAAAACGGGTACTTACACCGCCGCGTCCGTTTTTGATTTTATTTTAATATAAAAAAAGAAAAGGAAAAGTATTTTTTTTGTTTTGTTTTTTTATTCTTCTGTTTTACTCTGGAAAG
>CAZFFN010000167.1:0-8559 GCA_964518165.1 uncultured Thermoplasmatales archaeon | reverse complement strand
TTTTTTTATAATTTCATTAATTTCTTTTCGTTTGTCAATTTCCTCAGGTAAATCAACGAGTGCTGCAAAATTTGTAACTCTACTAGAAGATAGAGGTCTTCTAGCCCACCAAACATGAATTGAATTGATCGTTCCTCTCTTTATTGCTTTTTCTTTTGCCGATGCATCTGATATATCAGCAAGGGGTAAATCCCATTCAATAAAACGCTTCTTCACTGACTCACCGCCTTCGCAATCTTTTCCTTTGGAATAATATAACCTGTTGCATAGATATCTTCATCGATTTTGAAGGTTTTTTCAGGATTTCTAAAACGTTCAAGTTTAGGATTATCAGTACCTGCAAAAGTAACAACATACAACCAAAATTTATCCTGAAAACGTTTAGCTTTTTTCCATTCGTTTGCAGAAACTCTAATCGATCCATCCTGTGCACGGGCTTTTACTTCAATATAGCGGATATCTTCAAAGGTTCCATCTTCACGATATTTTGTGGATCTTATATCAAAACCAAGATTCTCTTTATGAACATCTTGAGGACTCCAACCATTTTCCTTTTCAAACTTTTTTGCTTCTTCCATTCCTACTGCTTCAATTTCATCATCACGGCTCATTCCGCCGCCACTAAGCTCCCTTGACATCTCAGGTTTAGCTCTACTCAGTGGCAACACAGCTGCAGAACCAAGAATTTTTGGTTCAGATACAGTTATTTCTTTCTCAAGTTTTATTTCTTTTACAAGAGCACTATGTTTCTCCTCAAAATCCTCTTTTCTTTTTTCTTCATTGATAATAGCAATATTCATATCTTTTCCTTCTTCAAGCTGCTCCTGATAATGAAGGAGTTTATCATTTGATTCCTGAAGTAAATAATCAAGTGAACGCAAACCATATTTTTCTTTTATATCAGATTCTTTCTTCCGTTGTTTCTCAATTTCTTCTTTATAGGGAAACATAATTTCAGTAATTGCATATTCCTCAACATCATTTTTCTTACCAAACATACGTCTTTGAGTTTCAGTTAAAACAACATTATCCGCTGGGGCAAGATCCCAAATAATAGAAGGATTAACTTTTTCAAACTCTCCTTTTATATTTTGAAAAACACTAAACACTCTTTTACCAGCAACCTGCCCTTGCCCATCTAAAAGCTCTCCTTCAATAAACCAGAGAACACCCTCAAGTGAATTTGTCTCATCAGTAAAAACAGCAACAGCATCATCATGACCTCTATCCTCAATTGCTTTTTGATTTACTGCCTCAAGTAAAGGATGACCGGGTGCAACATATTCATATTCAGGGTTATCCTTTGCTTTTTCTTTATCAAAAGTAATCTTTGAATAAGTTTTCTCAACTTTTCCATAACTTGATTTAAAATTATAATCCTTATTGTATTTTCTCAGTTCAAAGGGTACAGATTTAATACGATACGTATCTACTCGTTTTTCAAACTTTCCACCAAAACGAGAAAACGCCCGAAGGAAAAAATCCTCAATATATTCAGGCATTAAACGATTCTCATCAGCCTCATGAATACTATTCATAATACCAGAGTAATCAATATGACGAGTTGCAAGACTAGTCATAAAAATATTTTCCATCTTCTTTTCAACTTCAGCAGTATCAATCTCATCAACAATCTGATAAATCTCCTCAATACGACGCTGACCAGTAATAGCATCTTTTAAAATATCCTCAAGACTCTCACCAGGAATTATTTCACCGATAACATCAAAAACACGATCAGAGCCGAGTGCATCACGCATGTTATTTAATTTCTGAAACAAACGCTCAAGAATTTGACCTTCACGAGTATTTTTACTCACCATATTATAGATAAAAACCTCTTTTTTCTGACCATAACGATGAATACGCCCCATCCTCTGCTCAAGTCGATTAGGATTCCAAGGAATATCATAATTAACCATAAGAGAACAAAACTGAAGATTAATACCCTCACCAGCAGCTTCAGTAGCAACTAAAATCTGAGTTTCATTTTTGAATTGATGCTCAGCCTCAATACGAGCATCCATATTCATACTACCATGAATAGTATTAACTTTATAACCCCAGGATTGAAGTTTTTCAACTAAATAATCAACAGTATCTCTAAACTCAGTAAAAATTAAAAGCTTATTACCACCAATTGTAGAAAGAATCTCATCACGCAGTTTTACAAGTTTACTTTCAATTTCCTTTGAATGAACCGTTTTAGCAAGCTCAATAAGCTCACCAACTTTTTCAATTTCAGCTTCAACCTCAGAAATATTAGAAGCAAGGGTCAAATTCATTAGTTTTTCTTCAATATCCCAACGATCCTCTTCACCCATATCCTCAAGATCTTCCTGAGTAATATTTTTAACCTTTTCATACTCTTTATCTTGGTTAATTTTATCCGGCAATTCTAAAATTTCTTCAAGACGAACTTTACGTCTCTCTAAAGACCTAAGGATTGCATAAGTACTTGAAGTCAAACGTCTCTGAAGAATCATCATAGCAAAAGTAATAGAACGATTTTCTTTAGCTCTATCAAAATGTTCTTTAACATATTTAGTAACCTCACGATACAGATGATCTTCATCAGGAGTTAAAGGAAAACTCACGGTACTAACATGACGAGGAGTAAAAAGGTGATTACCCTTAAAATCCTTCATATCTTCTTTAAGACGACGAATAAAAAGAGGATTCTCATCATTTTGAATAGATTCTTTTAACAAATCAGTTTTTGAAAAAAAACCTGGACGAAGCAAATCTAAAAACAAACGAAAATTCTCTTCATCACCACGATGCGGAGTCGCCGTTAAAAACAACATATGAGTTGCTCTTTTAGAGAGAATCTCACCCACTTTATACCTACCAGTTTTATCAATCTTAACACCTTTCTTACTGGAATAACCATAAGCAGACATCTTATGAGCTTCATCAACCACCACAAAATCCCAAGTAGAAGCATTTAACTTATCAATAATATCATCCTGTTTAAGAAAATCAATAGATGTTACACAAAAATTAAGATTCTCCCAAACATTTTCACCCCAGTGAGAATCCATTAAGGCACGATTAACCAAGGTAAAATTAGTATTAAACTTTGTTTTCATCTCACGCTGCCACTGATACTTAAGATGACCGGGGGCAACAACAAGGACATTCTTTGCCATATTTCTATACTGAAGCTCTTTAATTGCAAGACCTGCCATAATTGTTTTACCAGCTCCTGCATCATCAGCAATTAAAAACCTAACTTTAGGATCGCGCAATATATATGAATAAACTGCTTCAATCTGATGAGGAAGAGGATCCACCTGAGAAACATTAACAGCAAGCAAAGGATCAAACTGATAGGCCAATCTAAGAATATTAGCTTCAACCCAAAAGAAAAAATCCTCACTATTCTTAGAAAAAGACAAAACATCAGAAGTTACAACCTTAATCTGATTTAATTGAGACTCAGAAATCCTTAAAGTTTTAAAAGTCCGGTTACTACAAAGAATTACTTCAAGAACATAATAACCAGCACGACGCTCAAACTTTTTTACCTCTGCTTTATCATTTAAAAAAGGAGCAGATATAATTTGTCCTTCAAATAATTCCAATATACTTCACCTCAAATCCTTTTTGAAAGAGAAAACTAAATAGTATCTCTAGCTACTCCCCCAAAGATCAATCAGTTGAATAGAAGTAAACGATTTAAAGGTTTTCAAAACGTAGGAGGAATATCATCATTACTAATAATTGAAAATTTACAGTCATCACAAATGCCATCTGGATTATCTGTTTCGTTTACTCCACATATTTTACAAATCATAATCATTCACTTTAACTACACAATTGGAAATACATATGGTTGTAGTATTACAAATAAGTTATAGAAAAAATGAGCAATAATAGGCAATGCTATGTTTCTTGTTTTATAATATGCTGCAGTATAAAAAATTGAAGTAATAAAAATAACTATCATAGGTTTTGGTTCCCTATCAATATGAGCCATGAGAAAAAAAACAGACACAATTAAGATAATAACAGTTTTTTGGAGATATCTACTATTTTTAAGTTTTTTAGATATATCTGTAATATTTTTTACTGCATTAAAAAATAATCCTCGAACTGCGATTTCCTCCCATATTGGAGGAGCTATACATGCTGAAAAGAACAAATAAGTAAAAATTAGAACTTCTGTACCCTCTGGAATGACTCCAGTTTTAATATCAAGCAACCATCGTAAAAACCAGCCTAATAACCCTACAAAAACACCTAAAATAATACCGTATAAGATATTCTTGTTCAAATCAGTCTTAACAAAACCAACATCTTTAAAATCAATTACTTTCTTTTTACGAAAATAATTAAAAAGAAGTAAAAAAGGAATCAATGATACAATAAAAAAATATGAAATAAAATGTTTATCATAACCAAGATAATCAATAAAAACAAGTTGAATTGGTAAACTAACCATCAACATTGAAAATAAAATTATAAATGAAACAAAAGCAGAACGAAGTTTAATTTTAACAGGATCATCACTCATAATTACTCCTCAATATTCATTTACTAACACTCATTATAACAAGATTGTCTATAAAATATTCCGCAGTTTCTGAACTTTTATCAACAAGAATACCACGTAAGCCCCAATGAGCCTGACTGAGAATAAATGAAATCAAAGTAGGATATTTAAAAGCAAACCTGTTCAAACCACTCCAACGATAAACCATACCAACTGCTTTATAAGTAGGTGAATACCAAACAGTAGCATAGATTATACCAAACTCAAGACCAAAAATACCAAGAGCAGTGTAGAACTCTTTTCCTGATTCAGGATCAGTTTCATCATAATTCTTTGCAGCATTCACTACATCATTATAATTACCGATGAGAGGACTATACTCTGTAACCACTTTTGAAATCTTTTCATACTCCTCACGAGTACCTTTCAAGACTTGGAAGTCATAACCGCCTTCTCGATTTAAAAAAGTAAACAAAACATTAACACTATCAGCAAAATTTTGATATCCTTCAAAAGTATCAACAGTAGTATCATCCATTGTTGGAAGATTAGAAACACCTTTAATCAAATCAGTATCTTGACCATTAAAAGTAGTATCAATATAATTTAGCCCGTCATCAACAAGGGAGGATGCTTTATCACCAATACCAGATACTTCTTCTGGTACATTTTCAATACAACCACTCAACACTAATACCATACAGAATAGTATACAAATTACCGGGGAAATCTTATAGAATCTTATTTTATCCCTCCCCAAACATAGTATACAATATGTTGTATTTTAATTTTTCTAACATACTATATATTGTTATTTTAAAATAAAAATTATAAGTAACTTTTTTCTAAAAAAATAATTGAAAGTCATAAAAACTAAAATACTAAAAACAGGTTAATAATTAAAACTATGGGGAGAAAAAATGATAAACAAAATTGAATATCAAGGTTTTTGGTGGATACAAGAAAAACCAGAAAATAAGATCCCTGGAATTTTAAATTTTAGTTATCAAAATGGTGCAGAATTACAATTAATGGGTTCTTTTACAAAAGACATAAAATCTTTACTGGATTATGAAATAATCCTTGGTACCACTACAAATGGAAAAAATATCACACTTAACAAATGCTATCAAACAAACCAAACAACTAATAATCCTGGTATAACAACATCCATATTTTTTATTGATAAAATATTTGTCGGAGTACATTTTACCAAAGACAAAGATATAATTTTCAAAAACCTAAATATCCACTTTACAAATTTCGATGAATGGGTCAACTTTAAGATAGGTAATAAAACAAAAGATGAAATTATAGCTGATATAAAGAAAGAATTAAAAATTAAAATATCTTTAAATGAAAGTCACTCACATCAAAAAATGATTAAAACTACGAAATATTCAACTAATCTAAGAATAGAATCTAAAAACAAAAAAAACTATGATGAATGGCTTAAAATTATTTACTTTATCAGAAATTTTTTAACATTAGGAATAACAAAACCAATATTCCCAACATATATCCAAGGAGAAACTGAAATAAATAAAACAAAAATAAATAATAAAGATTATTTCCCACCAGTTGAAATATTATATAAAATTCCAGATTATCCTGAAGAAATAAAAAATATATTAAAACATCAAATGCTCTTCAGTTATGAAGACATCTCAGGAGACTTTACTAAAGTAATAAAAACATGGTTCGAAACATATGAATCATTATCTGCAGTATATAACTTGTATTTTGCTAATCAATATAACCCAAGACAATTTGCAGAAAACCAATTCTTAAACTATATGATGGCGATAGAGGCATTTCATAGAATAACAAAAGATGGAACATATTTATCAACTGAAGAATATGAAAAAATACAAAAAATTATTATAAATTCATTTCCAAAGGACATTGATGAAGATTTAAAAGAATCACTGTCAAACAAGATAAAATTTGGAAATGAATTCTCGCTAAGGAAAAGAATAAAAGAACTAAATATAGACTATGGAGAGAATTTTTCTCCTTTCATAGAAGATATCAAAGCCTTTTCTGACAAAGTTGTAAAAACCAGAAATTATCTAATTCATAATAGCAAAGATTTAGAAAAACAAAGTGCAAAAGGCAAAGATCTTATTAGCCTAAATTATAAACTTAAACGACTACTTGAAATATGTATTCTAAGAAAAATATGTTTTTCAACAGAAGAAGTAAATACATTATATAAAAGAAACAAATTTTTAAAACTTGATCTAAATTAAACGCCAAAGAAAGAAATCTTAGTTACTTTTAAAAGAAAAATCAAGACATAACAAGTAATGTCAAGAAGGCTACCTCAAGAAAAAATTGATTTACTTAGAAAAGAAGTATTATCAGGAAAATCCAATTATCAAGTGGCACGAGAATTAAGTATCAGTGAGACAACTGTAAGGAACCATACAAAAGATATTGCAAGACCAAAGAATATTGGACCTTGCATCAAAAAGGAACAATTTGAATTGTTTAAACAATTATTAAAAAATGGTTACGTTTATACAAATGGTAATAGGAATCGTCTTCGTGGCCTTCAGAAACATTTTCCTATGATTAAACGAGCAAATTACAAAGGAAGATCTCTGTATTTCTTAGAAGATTACAGTAAAACTGCGTTAAATGCTATGATAAAGCAGAAAGAATCCAGAGTTATTAGTTATCATGATCTTTCAAATATGTCAAGAATCTTTGATGTGAAGCTTTCCTCTAAGGAAAAAAAGAATGTGGATGAGTTTTTCAAATGATTAAATATATCACAGTCATGTACATGGTTGCTTATTTAATCGATTAAGTTATTAAAGATATTGAAATTATTCTGTTCAAAATTTGAGGGTTTGTATATCATGGTAAAAATTTATGGAAAAAGCGATGCAGAGACTGAATTTCTTAATTCTGTAAATGGATGTTTTAAACAAATCCAAATAGAAAACGTTCAACATTTTAATGATTTTAAAGACCATCCTGATAAATATAAAAAACAAATTATTGATGATTTTGATAAAAAGATTAATGATTTAGAACATGAAATATCTGAGATAAAAGCAGAAATTAAAAAAGCATCAAATGATGAAAAAGAGATTAATTCACAGATTTCCAGAAAAATCAAAACTTTGCATAAACTCTCTTATCCAGGTCCTTTAAAATATAAAATCGAGGATGAAATTGAAGAATTGAAAAGTGAAAAAGAGCATGCTTTGAAATTTATTGACGAATCTGAGAGTCAGATAATTGATTTGCAAAGAAAAATGGATGAGGAAAAAACAGGGAAACAAAAAGCTGTAGAAAATATTGACAAAGACATCATTAAAGTAAGAGAATTAATAGAAGAATTTGAAATTAGAAATATGCTTAATGGAGCTTGGGGAGAAATAAAAGTTATTAACGCCATTAAGAATTCTTATACTAAAGAAAGCGGGTATTATCTCATTAATGCTTTTGACATTGATGTGGTCAGCAAAGCACTTGATTTTGAAGAAAAAATATTAGTAGAAAATAAAATCGACCATCTCCTGTTAAGTCCAAAGGGTATCTTTGTATTGGAAACAAAATCCTGGAAGAATTTTACAGAGAATGGAATATACAAATGCACAAATCAATTAAGAAAAACACAAATGGTTATCGAGAAAATCTTTGATGAAGAATTTTTTACAAATACAAAATATGTGATTGTTACAACTAAAAGTTCAATGCAACTTCCAGAAAATACTGGGTTTTATTCTGTTCATCTAAAAGATTTGCAAAGATTTATTGATGGTTTTGATGAAGTTTTGTCAAAAGATGATATTCAACTTCAGCTTGATAGATTGTTACCTCATCTGAATAAAGACCATATTAAAGGTTCTACAAAGGCTGTAATAAAGATGAAAACTAATGTTGTTAAGGGAAAAAGATTCATTAAACGTATTTTTAAAAGTTGATTATTTTAAGATGGTGGTTTTTTTCTTTGGCGTTTTTTTGCATTCGGATGTACTGCGCTTCAGTAGTTCCGAAAGTACTTGAAAACAAGAGAGAATCAGGATATAAACTGCGTATAAATA
>CAZFFN010000166.1:0-35160 GCA_964518165.1 uncultured Thermoplasmatales archaeon | reverse complement strand
TTTGCAACGTGGAGGCTTCAAGGGAAAAACGTGTTTGATGAACTTGAGAAACTCCTAAGAAGGGAACTTTGCTTATCTTAAGCTAAACAAATACAAAATATTTAATCAAAAAAAATAAATCTTTTTTAAAAAAACCGTTCTATTATATTTTTACAAGGAAAAATATTAATTTTTTCACCGGTGAAACCGAGTTCAAATCCTTCCCCTGCATAAATTTTTAATTTTTACAGAAAAGCTGGTATTTTACTGGTAAAACTTTGCTCAAATCATTGTTAAAATTTATTTTTTAAAATTTTTATCTCTATAGTTAAAGTATCCTCCAAGAACTAATAACAGACCAATAACTGTAACAAGGATAGTTGCAATTATTACAGCGGAATTTGTTGGAAACCCAAATTCAAAAATTATTCCAATTAATACAATAGATCCAAGAATTAAAAAAGGTATACCAACAATAAATGAGGCTAAGGATATATGTTCACTTATAGCCTTTCCACCCTGCGTTCCAGATTCACTTATATATTTGTCAGAAGTTATTACAGTATTATCCTCTTCTAATGTCTTTTTAGTAATATAATTTCCTCCAAATATTTGATTTATAAAATTAACTATTTGCTTATTATTATATTCTTTTCTTTACGCCCCAAATTTTTCTAGACGTTTTGCATTTGCAAGAGCTAATGGAATAAGGTCTTCAGCAGGATATCTTGGCCCAAGTCCGCCTTTTATGCATTCTCTTTCACCAAATTTTTCAACATCATCAGGCCTGCATTGTTTAGAATAAAGAATTGTTGGTACAGGATGCCAACTATGGTATTTTAGATAAGATGGAGTTGAGTGATCGCCAGTAACAATTATTACATCTGGATTTAGATTTGTAATTTTTGGAAGAAGCTTGTCAATTTTTTCTATTTCTTTTACTTTTGAATCAAATTTTCCATCTTCACCATAGCTATCAGTTTTTTTGATATGTAAAAAGAAAAAATCATATTTATCCCAGTTTTTTTCAAGTGTTTTAAACTCACTTTCGACACTGTCACCAGTATCAAGTAAGTCCATTCCAATGAGTTTAGCTAGCCCCCTATACATAGGATAAGCAGCAATAGCAGCACTTTTAAGCCCAAATACATCTGGAAAACAAGGCCAATCAGGTTTTTTTGAAAAACCACGAAGTAAAACCATATTAGCGGGTTTTTCATCTTTTAGAACTTCTTTTGCTTTTTTAAGGAAATCATCAACTATTTTAACAGTTTTGTCTGCTTCAGAGGATAATCCTACTGGATCAAGTGGTTTTACACCTAATTCTTGAGGATCTGTATCATCTAGATTTCCAGACAACTTTTTTCCTCTTAAGACAAGTAAAAATCTGTGTTCTTTAACTGTTTCAATAAATAGTTCTGTATCACACAAAGAAATTTCTCTGCAGAGTTTCTCACAGAGTTCTTTGTTTTTTTCTGAAGAAATTCTGCCAGCTCGTCTGTCAAGTACTTTTCCATCACTATCGATTGTTGCAAAATTCCCGCGAGCTGCAACGTCTCCATCTTTTAAATCAAAACCAATTCCATTTGCGGCAAGAACTCCTCTACCTACTTGATACTTGGTTGGATTATAACCAAAAATACCAAGATGCCCTGGTCCACTACCCGGCGTTATGCCATTTTTCACAGGTATATGTAATCCGCATATGCTTTTTTTAGCTAGATTATCAAGATTTGGAGTACTTGCTTTTTCAAGCTCTGTTTTTCCCTCTGAATTTAATGGCAGTCCGCCTATTCCATCCATAACAAGCATTACAATTTTTGAATTGTTTTTCTTAACAAGTTTTTTGATAAAATCTAAATCCATTCATCCACGCTTCTTTTTTTGATTAAATTACAAAATAGATATTTCTATAATTATGTTTTTGGTAAAAAAAGGAAAATTATTGGTAATCCCCAGATAATGTATAAATATGGAACTCAATGTAAAATAAAATTAGAAAAATAATCGGGGGGAGTTTTTCTAACCTTGAACTCTTCTATGGATTAAAATTCCTGCAGAAGCAATCCAATTTTTTTACTAAATGGAAAAGAGGATTAATTTTTAGGCCACTCGAAATGAGTGTTTTTGAAAAAATCAAATTCCATTCCTGCCCAGTCATCATAATCAACTCTACCGTTATTTCCATCTGAAAAATCAAGGATTTGATAAGTGTATCTATAGTTCATAATGCTTTTGTAGTTTCTATATTTCCAAAAATCACTATACTGTGGATAAATTGCTGCATGGTTATCATTTCCTCCGAAATCATCAACAACTAAACCCATAGTATGACCTAATTCATGTATGCTTGCGTGTGTGATTAGTTTTTCACGCGGAATTCTTGGGAAAGATGCTGATATAACATCTGCTGAGATGCAAAACGCATTCAAGTGTCCCCAACCAATTACTGCAAAACCATTCCCTGGGCCTTTGTCACAGATAAAACCATAGTGAAAAATGTTTTTTCTTGGATTATTTAAATCGTTATGTATAAAGTAATCCCAATATAGATCAACTAGTCCATCAACTGTGATATCAGTTACATATGGTACTATTTCACTTCCACCTAGCGTTCCTAGATCGATATGTAAGCTTATATTACGTTCTAAAAATTTTTCTTTGATTTCATCTACTAATTCGTCAGATGGTCGGTTGGTTGCACCTTCTGTTTTTGATTCTGTCCAGTCGATTTCTAGGAATATATCTTTATAAAATGGATCAGCTCCCCATTCATATGCGATGCATTCTTCAAAATTACTTAAACCATCTTTATCAGGATCTAAATTTTTATGATCATTCCATGATAAGGGATCATAGTTGAATTCTTCTTCCCACCAGTTTGGTATTCCATCGTTATCTGTATCATTACCTGGAATTTTTATTTGATCATCTTCATATCCATTTACAATTGTTTTTGTAAATGTTTCTTCTACTTTCCAATCTGAACCTATGTTTTGATATTGATTTACACTCCATGGGAAATATTTTATTTTTCTAAAATGAGGTTTTATAATATCAACTAGTCTAAATCCTTTGTTGAATACCGGTCCAAGACTTCCACCCCAGTAATTATTTCTTGCGATACAAAGTGAATCTTCGACATTAACTGATTCTATCCAATTATTATATAGATTTGATTCTTGAATGATACATTTGCTATCTGTCATATAGATGCAGTGTCTAAAATTATTTGTCAATTCACAATCTGATATTTTTATTTCTTCTGAGTTTTCTTGCATCCAGATGCCAAAATGTGTGTTATTTTGAACATTGCAATATTCAATGTTTATTTTTTTAGAATTTTTAATTCTAAATCCAAAACCGTTGTGTAGGATATTACAATTGTTAAAGTTTATATCATTTGAATTAAATATTCCACATCCTCCACCGTTATCGTTGTTATCACATATTGCACATTTTTCAAAAGAGATGTTGCTGCTATAATCTGAAAAAATTGCGTATCCTGATTCATGAATATATGTATTTTTTATTTTGATATTATGTGAGTCAATTAGGTTTAAACCTATTCCACAGTTGCAAATTTCAGTGTTTTTAATTTCAAAATTTTTACTTTGTTTTGCATATATCCCTTTTCCACATAAATAAACTGTACAGTTATCAATTGTATTTTTATTTGTGTTATTTAAATAAATACCTGTTTTTGCTCTCTTAATCATACAGTCAGATATTTTTGTATTATTTGCTTTTATTTTTATTGCTGAATTTTCTTTGAAGCCGCCTGAATTTTTAATTGTTAAACCTTCAAGTTTTACGTTCTCTGCTATTATTTTAACTCCATATTCTTTGTAATCTGAATTAATGATTGTTTCTTCTTTGTTTTCTCCGATTATGTGTATTGTTTCATCTATTATTATTTGCTCAGTGTATATTCCTTTTAAGACGTATATGATATCTCCGGATTCAGCATTATTTACTCCTTCTGTAATTGTTTGATATGGATTGTCATATGATCCATCCCATGGTCCTATAGTGTTGTTACTATCAATAAAAATAATCTCTGTTTTTTTTAACCCTGTGTTATATTCTTTTATATTCAAACTCTGAGTTGTTGCGGTAGTTATTAGTATTATTACTATTAATATCATCAAAAATGTTTTTTTCAAATTATTTGCCCCCTTTGTTACGATTTTAGAATAATTAGCCTTATTTATAAATTTTGCATATCTTTATTTTAATCAAAAAATAGAAAACTATATATATTAATGAGCGACAAATATATACATAGTGATAAATGCTACCTAGTAGCATGATATAAAAAGATTGGAATGGAAATAAAATGTTGATTGTAGGGCAAGTTTGGTCTGAAGAAGAGGCAAAAGAAGTAAAATTCATTGCAAAAGTATTTTCAGTTGGAGAAAGAATTAGATATATTGCTTCAAAAAATAAAAAAAATTAAAGATTTAAGTTTAACCAGAAAGACTTTTTGTTCCAATAAGGGTCTTTGTATCCATCACACCCATCAAAGAACGCACTTTCTTAATAACTGTTTCACCGATCTGATCGATATTATTGCATTCGATTTTTATTAAAATATCGTATTCGCCAAACAGTGGATGTATCTCAGTTATCTCTTGAAGATTCGTAAGTGACTCATAGACTGTTTTTTCGTGTAGGGGGCTTATTGTTAATAACGCAAATCCTAATGCCATAGCAAGGTGAATCAAAACAGTATCACTTATAGTTTTTCTTTTTTAGGGCATTGGGACAAAATTCTGTAATCAGTCTTTCAATATGATTACATAAGCTCTTCTACCCCTATATTTTTTAGGAGCATCCACCTTGGCAGAATTACCAAAAGGTGTTACTGTTTTTTCATAAAAAACCTCTACTTCGTCTTTAAGCTCTATATCTTCTTTGGTTAACTTTATCCTTCTCATAATAGGATATCTATAGATATCCTTATATAGTTTGTGGTATATTACATATATGGATGAGGATAACAGAAAAAATAGCGCAAGAAATAGTCGAACTCCTTGAGGATATTAAAAAAGAAATTTTTGATGAAGATGGTTCAAAGTATCCTTATGCTGAATGGGAGAAGAAACGTGAAACTGTTAAACAGAGGCTGAAGAATCTACCTGATTATGTTGAAAAAGCCGCGGGTAGAATCTCTTTTGAGAAGCAGAGGCGTGGTAGACCTAAAAAAGTAGGTATTGTGCGTAGGACTTTGTTGTTTTTGTTTGCTCGTCTTATGGATAAAAGTAATCGTGATGTTGAGGATCTTTTGGGTATGTTTGAGCCTTTGTTTGGTGTAGCGGTGAGTTATAAGTATATTGAACGTCTTTATTCTGATGAGCTGGTTAAAACTGTTCTTTATAATCTTTTTGTGATTTTGCTTGATGAGAGGGGTGTTTCTGGTGATTTCTCAGGTGATGGCACAGGTTATTCTGTTACTGTTTCTAGGCATTATAGGAGTAACCCTGGGAAGCAGGGTTGTGGTTTTCTTTATGTATTCCGTGTTATTGATGTGGATACTGGTTTGTATGTTGCTTTTGGTTATTCTAATCGTTCTGAGATGGGTGCATTCAGTAAGGCTATGAAGATGCTGGAAACAATGGGTGTCTCTGTTGATAGTATGTCTCTTGATAAGTATTTTAGTTCTCATAAAGTCCTTCGTTTGTTTGGGAGAAAAACCGCGTTGTTTCTCATTCCAAAGAGAAACATTGTGAATTTTGGTGTGGAGTGGACTAGGATAATTAAGCGGATGGTTAGTGATCCTTATTTGTTTCTTAGGTGTTATTATCTTAGGAATCTTAGTGAGACTGGTTTTTCTGCTGATAAGAGACGTTTTGGTGGTGTGATACGGCAGAGACGTGATGATCGACGGGAGATGGCTTGTTTTTCTATTGCTGTTCTACATAATATTTTCACTGTACGCGTTCGTCCCGGTTAATTTTGTCCCAATGCCCTTTTTTAGTAAATCGTTGAAAAAAATTATTATAGGGGTAATGTATTATGTTAACATATAACAGGAGGTGTTTTGTTTTGAAAGAAAAAACAAAAAATGATACTAATATTACAAATGTAGCTGAAAAAGAATTAAACTTACTTACAAGACATATTAATGTTTTAAATACAGTAAAAGACAGTGGACCGATTGGAATAATACGTTTGTCAAAAATGACAGGTCAGCCACAACATATGGTAAGATATTCACTTAGAACGCTTGAAAAAGATGGTCTTATAGAACCGTCTCCAAGTGGTGCAGTAGTAACTGACAAGGTTCACGAAACACTTGGCACACTTGAAACAACTTTAGATGATTTTACAAAAAGAGTAGATGATCTAAAAAAGAAATTGAAATAACGCTTTTGATTTTTTTCAAACAAACTATTTATACGATAAAGGATAAATAAATATTATAAAGTACAAGTTATATACTAAATTAACAAAGGAGAGAAACCAAAATGAAAAATTATAAGACAATAATAATTGCTTTTATGCTGTTAATATCTTTTTTTGTAACTACAGCATCTGCAGAAACAAAAATACAAGCAACTGATGAATTAGATGATGTTATAACAGATATGGAAAGTGAACAAGGAAATGTGTCTTATCCGGATGCTGATATTAAAAAAATTACAGTGGATGTTAATAATAACAAAGTTAATTTGATCCTTGAATTAAACGAAGACGGTGAAATTTATACCTCAGGTTTTTTTGCATATTCAATTGAACTTCAAACTAGTTCAAATTTGTATACAGCGTCTTACGGGTTAGGTGATGAAAACGGTACTACCACTACTGCTGCAGTAAATTTAAATGAAGATTTTGAAGATGATGTGTTAGATGATTACTCTGTTGAATCAAATAAACTAACTTTTACATTTGATTTAGTCGACAGTAATGAGGTATGTATTGGGATAAACGGTTATTCAATGTTAGTGCAGTTACCAGAGAGTTTATATATGGATTATGTAAATGGAATGGATGATACGGGGTTAACCATTAGTTCTGGAGATAGTTATTATACAAAAACCGGGGAAACTTTTACGTTAGAAGGAAAAGTGACAGAGGGAGATGCTTCAGATTATAACTGGATTTGGACTTTTGAAGATAGCGCAACCACTTTGACAGGTCAAACTGTTACTCATACATTTTATAAGAATGGCAACTTTTCAGGAACTCTTTATGTATATAACCCAGACAATGGAAAATACGTAAAATCATTTTTTAATGTACAAGTAAATGGAACATCAATAACTCCTGATAAACCTGATAACAACCAACCAGGGTTTGAAATAATCGCATTTATTTCAGCAGTAGCAATAGCTTTGATCGTTCTAAGAAAAAGAAGAAAAAAATAAATCAAGTACTTTTTTTCTTTAGTTATCTTTTTATTTAGTTATTCTATGACAGTATGAAAGTACTAGAGGAGAACAGTTTATGGCCAAAAAAAAGAATGACAAAAAAGAAAGTAAATATGCATACAAGAAAAAAACTGCATATGAAATTTTTAATAAGGCTCAACTTAAAAAATCATATGATTTTTGTAATGATTACAAGAAATTTTTAGATGAATGTAAAACAGAGAGAGAAGCAGTAGAAAAAATAAAAAAGATTGCAAAAAAGAAAGGGAAAAAAGTAATTTCAAATAGAGAAAAAGAAATAGCAGTATTGATACCTGGTAAAAAACCAGTAAAAGACGGTGTAAAAATTGTAATTTCACATATCGATTCACCTAGGCTTGACTTAAAACAAATACCTTTATTTGAAGAATCAAACAGTAACCTTGCTCTTCTTGAAACACATTACTATGGTGGAATTAAAAAATTCCACTGGGTTGTAATACCTTTATCTCTTCATGGTGTAGTATACACAAAGACAGGTAAAAAAGTTGATTTTTCAATAGGTGAAAAAGACTCTGATCCTGTTTTTTCAGTTCCAGATCTTTTACCTCATTTATCTCATGAAGTCCAAGACAATAAAAAATTAGGCAAAGCAATATCTGGAGAAAGCCTTGATATAATAGTTGGAAATGAACCTTTGGATGGAGAATACAGTGAAAAAATAAAAACTGCTATAATTGAAAAACTTTACAAAGAACATGGGATTTCTGAAGAAGATTTTATCTCAGCAGAACTTGAAGCAGTCCCTGCTTTTAAAGCAAGAGATATTGGTTTTGATAGATCAATGATAGGTGCATACGGTCAAGATGATAGTTCTTGTGCATATACTGCTCTAAAAGCAGCGCTTGATATTAAAAAACCAAATTATGCAGTGATCGCTCTTTTTGTTGATAAAGAAGAAATTGGTAGCGAAGGAAACACAGCCGCACAGGTTAACACCTTTTTACGATCATTAATTAAAGAACTTGATCCAAAAGTTGATGTAGACAGTGTTATGCTTAAATCAAAAGTAGTTTCAGCTGATGTAAACGCTGCTGTAACACCAAATTACACTGAAGTATTTGAACTAAAAAATGCATCAACTCTGGGCCATGGTGTTGTTATGAGTAAATTTACTGGGCATGGTGGAAAGTACAGTGCAAACGATGCAACGGCTGAATATGTTAGTGAAATTAGAAATTTACTAAACAAAGAAAAAATACCCTGGCAGACAGCTGAACTAGGAAAAGTAGACAAAGGCGGTGGTGGAACTGTTGCAAAATACTTTTCAAGACTTGGAATGGAAGTAATAGACTTAGGTCCTGCCGTGATGAGCATGCATGCACCATATGAAGTAACAAGCAAGGTAGATATATATTCCTCATATCTAGCATACAAAGCTTTTATGGAATCATAAAAACTTTTCTTTAACTTGTTCAACAATATTTCTAAAACCGTGCTCGGTTGAACCTTTACAATACTCTGGATCACATTTTTTATCTATTTTTGTTGAAACAGGAAAACCAGCTAGACGCATAATTGGTTTTGTTGATACTTTCCCATGTTTCCAACGCGAATAAAACCAGTGGGCAAAGAAAAATACAGGTCCAACGATTTTTTTGATACTTGGATCCCAGAAATCAATATTATTCTTCCAACACCGGGAAATTACTTCCCATTGTAATTCTGTTAAACCATTAAGTTTTGTTCTCTTGCAATTTCCTAGTAACGCTTCTTTTAATGGGATAAATAAAAGTGGCGTGTAAAACATTTTAGCGTTTTGAGCGCGAAGATCATCAATTAAGTTTATTGTTGCTATTGTGTCTTCTTCAGTTTCATCTGGTTGGCCGGTCATAATAGTACAGAGCGGATACCAATCATGATCATTTAGTTTACCGATAGCCTGACTTACTAGTTCAGGCCATTTGTCAACACTATAGGGTAAGGCTTTTCCCTTCATGTATTTCTTCATAAGCCTTACACTACCAGTTTCAATACCCATTTCTACACTTACAAACGGTTTTTTATAGACCTTGTTTTCATCTGGTCCCCATTTGGTTTTTTCAATTAAAATTGGAGTGAGTTCATCAAGTAATTTATCATCATATAAGACTGGTGCAAAAGAGCCATGAGATAGAAGTATTTTTTCAACACCGGGATAATCAGCAATTGACTTGAACAATTTTACAACTTCAGGTGTGTTTGGAACAAAATTTTTTTTACATTTGTATAGGAAAATATCTTCAGTAACTGTAAAAATAGTATTTGATCCGCCTTTTATGTTTACTTCTACTTCTTTCATGATGTGATCTAGTGAAAAACTATGTCGGGTACGCATTGTAGGGCTGCAGAATGCACAACCCCTTCCACATCCCCTCATAATTTCAACCATACCGTAGCTTGCACCTTTTTTTATAAGTGGAACCTTTGTTCTATCTGGTTTTCTAGCCTGAAAGTTTGAAGGTAGCTCTTCACCTTTTAAAAGTTTTTTAAAAAATGTTACTAAATCTCTTTCTCCTTCGCCCTGGAATAAATGATCTATTTTTAATTTATCTTGCATTTTTGCTTCAGCTATCTGCCAAGCACCTTGACCTCCAACAACAACCTTTGGCCTATATTTTTGAATCGCTGGATGAGCTACAAGTTTTTCAAATTCAAAAGCGTTAAGTGATTCGCCTCCAAAACCAATCAAAGAATTATAGGTAGTTGATACATATGCTAGACCCATTGGATCCATTGATGAAATCCCTACGATTTTTGTGTTTTTTCCAATGAATTTATCAAGTTCATTGTAATGAGCACAAACTACATTTTCTTCGCCGAATTCGTCGATAAGTATTGATTCTACTTTTCTTAAGCCGTAAATTGTTCTTTTTGCAGTTCCATCTTTATTTGTAGGTAGATTATTTATTTGTTCTTTAAGTGCATAACCAGATAGTTTTTTTGGAAACGTACACAAGAATGCAGAAAATGGATTGTTATCATAGTCATTTGCTTCTACTCTTGATGCTGCTAGGACTATTGGTACACCGTCTTTTTTTACTTTGTTCATAGTAATCAGATTCCTTTTTTAGATTGAAGAATTTTTTTTAATACCGGGTCTTTAATTGTTTCCTCAATATTTTTTAAAAATTCTTTCCAGGTCATTGTATTCCATGACCATTTGATCATATCTTTTTTATGAAGTGATAAAATTTTTAGAAAAGTCTGCCAACTGTATCCTTCTTTTTTAAGGTGTTTTCCCCAACCTGCTTCTTTCCAAAGATAACTTGGTAATTTGTTTCCCAGCCATACTGCGATTGATTCAATTTTTATTTCTAATGATTTTTTTGAGTTACTTATCTGTTTTTTCAGACTTTTTGGTTCAGGTGGTATATCTAGTTTCATTTTTAACCCCCATGTACTAGGGGGATAAAATATTTCTAATATTTAATTTTTTATAAATTCAAAAGCCAATATCTAAAATAAAATTTACTTTCTTGATTTTTCATTCAATGCAAGATTATTTACTACTTTTTAATTGTTTTTTAGTATTTTTAAATAATTTTTTTATCTTTTTTTTGATATTTCAATGTATAATATGACTCTTTGAAATAAACAAATATTAATATAATAAAAAGCATATATTATTATATATCATGGATAGAGGCAACTTTAAATCATTTATACCTGCATCAAAAAAAATTCCAGAACTTACAATAAAAGCAGTTCTAGTTGGAGTTTTTTTAGCAGTGATACTTGGTGCTGCAAATGCATACCTTGGACTTTATGCAGGAATGACCGTATCAGCAATAATTCCTGGAGCTGTAATGGCGCTAGCAATTCTAAAACCATTTAAAGGAACAATTCTTGAAGTAAATCTTGCAACGATGGGTGCAGCAGCCGGAGAATGCATTGCAGCTGGAGTTATATTTACAATACCGGCATTAGTAATTCTTGGGGCATGGACTGAAATTCAATATGTTGAAACAACACTTATTGCTCTATTAGGCGGACTAATAGGCGTTCTATGGATGGTACCACTTAGAAGGGCTCTAGTAACAAAAACTGATTTACCTTTCCCTGAAGGTGTAGCTGTAGCTGCAGTTCTAACAACAACAGTCGGTGGAGAAAGAGCAGGGAATAGAAAAGGAGAAGAAAGTGTAAGTGGAAAATGGCTTGTTCTTGGTGCTGTGATTGCTGCTATTTTTAAATTTGGAGAACTATCATTAAATATTTTTAGAGGAACAATAGAAAATGTATCAAAAATAGGAACATATATAATCAGAGGTGAAGCAAAAGAAGGATGGTTTTATGGCGGACTTACAACATCTCCAGCACTTCTAGGTGTAGGATGGATAATTGGTCCAAAAATATCTTCATATGTAATGGTCGGTGGGCTCATTGGATGGGTAATAATTCTTCCTATTGTAATTTTAATAGGTGGAATGCCCGCTGGAAATCCTCTAGATGGTGTATTTCTGATATGGGGGGATCAAATCAGATACATTGGTGTTGGGGCAATGCTTGTAGGAGGACTTTGGGCTATATGGCAGATCAAAAACAATTTAGTGGACAGCGTGAGAGAAGCAGTAATTGGAATACGCGGCGGAGATGTAAAAACCAAAAAAAGAACAGATCAAGATATAAGTTACAAATTTGTTTTCTCTTCTATAGTTTTAATTACAATACCTGTTTTTTTACTATATCTATGGCTTTCAGATTTATTCGGAATATCCTTATTTATGGCAGTTTTAACTATTGCTTTTGCTTTTCTAGCTAGTGCATTAGCTGGTTACTTAACAGGATTAGTTGGTTCATCAAACTGCCCGATATCAGGTGTAACAGTTGTTGTTCTTTTGATTGTTAGTTTAGTTATGCTCGGTTTAGGGCAAACAACTTTTGAAGCAATGGCAATAGTAATAATGATTTCAGCAGTAATATGCATAGGGGGTTCAATTTCTGGAGATCTCTTGCAGTCTATGGCATGTGGACAAATGCTAGGTGCAACACCAAAGAAACTTCAGATATCAATGACGCTAGGAGTTCTAGCCACATCTGGAGTAATTGGCCTTGTGATAGCTGTTTTAGATCAAGCATTTGAAATAGGCAGTAGAACACTTCCTGCTCCTCAAGCATATCTAATGGCAGGAGTAGTTAAAGGAGTTCTAGGTGGAGAGATGCTATGGCCTTATGTTATTGTTGGAATGGTTCTAGCTGTTGTATTAATTATGATAAATTTACCAGTTCTACCTGTTGCAATTGGAATATATTTACCTTTTACTTTAAGCGTTCCAATATTTGCTGGTGGCGGAGTAAGATATCTCACTGACAAGATTATTTCTAGAAAATATGGTTGTATTGATGAAGAAGAAATATCTGACTGGGAACTAGCAGTGAAACAAACAGATGTAAAACCAAAAGAAAAAGTGATTCGTACAGGTCTACTTTTTACAGCAGGTCTAGTTGCTGGTGAAGCACTTATGGGTGTATTTGTCGCAATTTTAGTTGTACTTGGAATAAATCTTGCATTATTTACTGGTCAAGCACCTGTTCTTCCTGGAATTATTGTGTGGATATATATAGCGGTTTTACTTGCCTATATTCCGATTCGTGAGATGTACAGGAAATAGTTATCCTTGTTTTTTAAAATTAAGATATGGTTCAAAAACAAATCCAAAAATATTTGATTATACTGAAGCAGGTATTTCCTTTTTTGAGGAAGGGCCATCTGCCGTATCCTCTATAATTTCATTATCTTTCTTTCTGTGATACCGCAATTCAAGAGTATAATATATAATGTTAATTATTGCAACTGTAGCAATTATTGTTACATATTTTGTCATATGAATTGAAAAATTATATTCATTCCATTGGTTTGTAATTATTACGTTTCCACCAAGCAAACCATAGATCCAAAATAAGGTTGCAACAACAAAACCAATATTTAACAAATAATGTTTTATCTGTCCTTTTTTAAAAAATAAGCTGCATTGTGCAAGTGTAACTATTGCAACAGCTGTAGGAAGAATCCATTTGATCATATTATAGAAACGCTCTTTTGATAGTTCAGGGTAGGATTTTATGATAAATATAATTGCAATAGATGGTATTATCATATAAAATAATAAAGCAAAGCAGGCTTTAATAGATATAAATCGTTTTTTACTCGACATAATCAATACCAACCTCCTTTACTTCAAACATTGGTGAATTGTCCTTTAACCCAATTAGAATGGATCCATGCGATACAAAAGTACCATCCATTAGAAGTAATGGTGTTTTAACAGTGCAATTGATTTGTTTTACTGTTTCAGAGTGATCGCTCATGTTAAATTTATAGGCAAATCCACTTTCAGATGTGTAATTTACTTCAGGTATGGAAAAAATGGAAAAAACCTGTTCAATTGTTGGTAAGGAACCATTTCTTGCAATATTCAATATGTCAAAAAGCCCATTAATACCTGCTTTTACTGCTTCATTTTCTGAGATATTAGCAACCGGTGGTTTCCAAGGGATTTCTATAACTTCATCTACCGTGAAATCAATTAGTCCAAACATATATGATGCATCAATATCAAGAACAAGGCTTAGAGTTGTATCATCATAGATAAGACTGAGCCAGTCATACCAAGAAATTGTGTCAAGGTCTAGATTTATTAAAATATCAAATGTTTTATCGCTTCCCCTCAAAACTACCATGTTTTGTTTTTCAAAAGATATCAGCGAGGCATCATTGCCTTTAACAAGTTTTGCTGCAACATCGATGTTACTTATGTCATAAGCACCATGGTTTTTTACTGAAAAAGCAGTACGAAATAAAAATTCCTTGTTCTGCGGATCTATTGACCAACTGATGTCTTTTTCAGTTGGTATTTCAACTGATATACTTTTTGTGGCAATAGTTAAAAGATTAAAAATTGTAAGGGATGCGACAATACAACTCATTGTAAGAGCAACTGCTCTAACATAAGCTAATTGCCGCTTGTTCATTGATCCATCCCTCTCCTAGCAATGAATTTATTATAGCTTTTATGGATTAAACTAATAATTTTCTTATTTCTGGTTCTCACTTCCTTTTATCAATTTTTTTTCTACCCCTTTTTTTAAAATTTAAGGTTTATTTTACCATCCTTACCCAAAATATTTACTGAAACACTTTCAAAGGAGTACGTGTTAGATATGAAACAAAGTCGTTTTTAGTATGACATAATCTAACATGTTAATATTTGTCGTTAATTGTATAAGTATTTTTCGTAGTAAAATATCAAAAAGACAAAATGACACTGAATTTTGTATTTCTATTTGAATAAAATAGACTAGGTTTCCTGTAAATTCTTATTTGTGAAATTTTATATAATAAATTTAAAAGCCACTATGGTTAGAGATGTACAATAAGTATTTTATATATTTAAAATCAAACTTTTTGATGATCATCCAATGAAAGCATGCTGCATTTTCGTAATTTTAGTTATTTGCACAGTAATTAGTCCTAAACTTATGGCAATAAATACTATCGATATTAATAACTTTGATGAATCTAAAGATACAACAAAAACAGGTTCAGAAGTTTTAGCTTTGTCTAAAGTAAAACCAGGAAATCATTTAAAATTTATGGTTTATGATAAAAAAATCGCAAGTTATCTACTAAATATCCCTCCTTCTTATGATGAAAATGAGCCTACGCCACTTGTTGTTGCTTTACATGGTAGAGGAGAACGGGATTTTTTAATGGCAGATAAGACGGGTCTAAATGATAAAGCAGATGAGGAAGGTTTTATCGTTGTTTATCCAAATGGTATTGGTGGTTTTCTCATGTTTAAATGGTGGAACTCGGGAATTTTTTGGCCTATTATTATATCAGAAAGAGATATTGATGATGTTGGATTCATAAAAAGAATTATAGAAAGGTTAGAATCTAATTTAAATATTAACAGTTCTAGAATATATGTAACCGGACATTCCAATGGAGCTATGATGGCTTATAGAGTTGGAGCTGAATTATCTGAAAAAATTTCTGCTATTGCACCTGTTGCAGGAACAATAGGTGGCAGAGAAACAGATGATTCATTTTTATATACTATCCCTGAACCTTCTTTTCCGGTATCAGCAATTATTTTTCACGGTATGCAAGATGAGCAAATTCCGTATGATGGTGGAAAATTTGGAGGTATTGGACTTAGAAAACCATATTTTTTGTCTGTAAATGATTCAGTTTCTTTTTGGGTCGAACATAACAACTGCTCTATAGTTCCACAAATAAATATGAGTGATAGTGAAAATATCATCAGAAAAACTTATTCAAATGGAAATAACAGTTCAGAGGTTGTTCTATATTCTGTTGTTAATGGTGGACATGAGTGGTTTGGTTCACCCTGGGACCCACCATTTGAAATCTCAGCTACAGATCTTATATGGAATTTTTTTGTGTCCCATCCGAATAAGTGAATAGTTAATTATCTGAAAATCAATAATTATTATTGAAATTTTTTTTATAAATTTTTAAATTTTATTAAAAATAAAAATTATTTCTATCAGAGAACTACGATAATCTTTAAATATAAGCTCGATATTCACATTTAAAAGTATATCGAAAAGTATATAATGTTTTTTGGAGGAATGTGTCTCGTGATTAAAAAATCAGCTAATAAAAAGAAAAAAGATAAACCGAGCATTGAGGAAATAACTAGATGTCCTTCTTGTGGTAGTACTCACCTAACTAAGGATTATTCTAGAGCTGAGCTTGTTTGTGAGGATTGTGGACTTGTTATAGATGAAGATTTTATAGATCATGGCCCTGAATGGCGTGCTTTTGATTCAGATCAAAGAGAAAAGCGTGCTCGTGTTGGTGCACCGATGACTTACACAATACACGATAAGGGTCTATCAACAATGATCGGATGGAAAAACCGTGACTCATATGGAAAAAGTATTCCAACTAGAAACAGAGCTCAACTTTACCGTCTACGTAAATGGCAGAGAAGAATAAGAATATCTGATGCAACAGAGAGAAACCTTGCTTTTGCTCTTTCTGAACTAGATCGTATGGCATCCGGGATGGGCCTTCCTAGAAACGTTCGTGAAACAGCTGCCATGATCTATCGTAAGGCAGTTCTTAAAAATCTTATACGCGGTAGAAGCATTGAGGGAGTATCAGCAGCAGCATTATATGCAGCATGCAGACAGTGCAATGTTCCAAGAACCCTTGATGAAATAGCAAACGCTAGTAGAGTATCCAGAAAAGAAATTGGAAGGACCTATAGGTTTATTGCTAGAGAACTTGGTTTAAAACTAATGCCCACTTCTCCTCAAGATTATATATCACGTTTCTGCAGTATGTTAAAACTATCTGGAGATGTGCAAAGTAAAGCAATAGAAATATTAAAAGATGCAGCAGACAAAGAACTAACAAGCGGAAGAGGGCCTACTGGAGTTGCCGCAGCAAGTATCTATATAGCATCACTTTTATGTGGTGAGCGAAGAACACAACGTGAAGTTGCTGATGTTGCAGGTGTAACTGAAGTAACTATCAGAAACCGTTACAAAGAACTAGCCGAACGTTTGGATATAGATATAATTCTATAAATCCAAAATTTTTTTATTTTTTTTATGACACGATGGTACCAAGAAAAGAAAAAAGAGCATTATTACAAGGAAGCTAAAAAAACTGGTTACAGAGCACGCTCAGCTTATAAACTAATGCAGATCCAGAAAAGATTTAATATAATAAAAAAGGGAGATACAATTCTTGATCTAGGGTGTGCACCAGGTGGATGGAGCCAAGTAGCTAAAGAACTTACGGAATCTGATGGTAAAGTCATAGGTGTTGATCTTTTACCTGTCCAAAAAATGCAAGGAGTTACTTTTATCGAAGGGGATATGAGAGAAGAATCAACGATTGAAATAATAAAGGAAAAAATCCAAGGCTCAAAGGTTGATTGTGTAATATCTGATATGTCACCTGATATATCTGGAAACTATGATATGGACCAGGCAAGAAGCATATATCTATGTATGATGGCCTTTAAAACCTGCGAACTTTTTTTAAAACAGGGCGGACATTTTGTTTTTAAAGTTTTTGAAGGAAAGGATCTAAATGATTTTTTGCATGATATTTCCGGCAGATTCCAAAAAATCAAACGATTTAATCCAAAAGCATCTCGTAAAAGCAGTTCAGAAATATATATCATAGGAAAAAATTTCAAGAATTAATATAAAAACTTTTATATAAAATACATTTTACAACCAATTAATTAATTTTCTAAGATATTATGTGAAAAAATTTGTGTTTATCAATTGATTTTAATACAAATTTAAAATATATTTTGGTAAAATGAAAAAAGTTTTTTAAAAAATCATGCGAAAGTATTATAAAATAGAATCTCTCTATCTTAGTAAGTTATCGTCAAATGTAACTAATATGCTCTCATTATTAGGTAAGGGGGGAGCTTATATAACATGAATGAAAAAAATATATCATTAGAAGATTTCTTTGATTCTTCTTTATTAGATGTCGAAGATAAGATAACTCATACAATCGAAGACGAAAAAATTAGAGATATCTTACATGGTGGAAAACGTCTCAGATCACTTCTTGTCCAGTTGTCTTTTAAAGCATGTACCAAAGGAAAAGAAGAAGCACATCATTACGACAGAATGCTAGAAGGAACTGTTAGTATAGAACTTGCTCATGGTGCATCTTTAGTTCATGATGATATAATTGATAAAGATGCAGAAAGACGCGGAAAGCCTGCATTTCACATAAAAGAAGGAATAGCAAACGCTCTACTTATGGGTCATAAGATGCTTACAACTGGTTTTGATATAGCTCTTTCACATGGAAAGGAAGTAGCAAAACTGTATGTAGATTCATGGAATGAAGTAGTAACAGGTGAAATCGATGAAGTTAACTTCAACAAAGAAACAGGAACCGCAAATATGTCAAAAAGCGATCTATTTGATTCATACAGAAGAATAATTGATTTAAAAACAGCTGTTTTATTTGCATCGGCCTGTAAATCAGGAGTCCTTGAAGCAGATATGAGCGGCGATATTTTAAGAGTATTTGGAGACTACGGTAGAGAAATAGGCCTAGCTTATCAACTCGCTGATGACTTAGTTGATCTAGAGAATGGAGAAATGCTTGATAGTGTAATATTACCACTTCTAAATCAAATCGAATCAAAAAAATCCAAGATGAATTTTTTGAAAAAAAGAGAAATCAAAAAAGTATTTGAAAAAAACAAAGATAAAATCAAGGAATACTATTTTGAAGAAATCAAAAAACACATAAAAAATGCTGAGGAACTAAGCAAGTCAGATTTAATACCAGAGTCAGTATACAAAAATCTTCTCGGAGAGGCTCCATCGTATGTCATAAACAAAATGCTGAGAGATATCAATCTTTCAATTTAGGTTATCGGAGTCAAATTTTTATCTAAAAACTTTCCTACTAGATATAAAACTAGATTTTTATTTATATTTCTTAAAACCTCGAAAGTAAAAAAATAAGTCCTACAGATTATATCCCATTTAATAAATTCTCGTGTAATAATCCTAGGATAACTATTTACTTTATTTTTTGCAATACATTTACCTGCGATATTTCCACTTAAAAGAGCCCTATATATCCCTTCACCAGTTAAAGGAAAGGTTCCTACACAGCTGTCACCTACAAATAAAATATTTTTATGCATAAATGGCTTCTGAAGACCCATAGGGATCAGCCCGCCAGAGATATGATCAATTTCTCCATCTATATTATGTTTTTCTTTAAAATCTTCAAGCATATTTTTAAGATCTACTTTTGGAGTTTTATAAAAACCAAGTCCAACATTTACCTCTTTATATTTTGGATTTCTAGGAAAAACCCAGTAATATCCAATATTTGAAGAGTAATAGAGTTTTACAGTTTTTGAATCAAAAACATTGCAATTTTTAAGAGTCTGCTGGTAAGAATTACTTTTTTTACCTTTGTCAATTCCTAACTCTTTTTTAATAGTGCTCGGACAACCCGATGCATCAATTATATAATCTCCATTTAATTCATCAATTGATTTAATCTTAGAATTAGTTTTTATTTCAGCTCCTTTTTTTATAGCTATTTTTCCAAGTCTTGAAATAAATTCTTGTCTGTTTAAAATAACGCCTGAATCCTTAGGGGAATTAATCTCAAATTTTTTCTTTCCGACATAAATCTCAGCTTTTCTTACTTCATCGAAAATATCTTTTTTTCTTGGTTTTATTTTGTCCCATTCATCTGATAATGTATGTGCTTCACCGCATCTCCTTCCTTCAAAGTTATATCCGATTTCTTTGTATTTTTCATAAACTGTTACATCTATTTTTTTGTTTTTTTCTTTTAAAGAAATAGTAGCGCTAAGACCGCTTAAGCCTCCACCAACAATATCAATTTTCATACTAAACGTAATCTTATAAAATACGTTTTTTATATTTAAATCTATTTTATCATTAAAATAAAAAGAAATTATGATTTAGATATTTGAAAATACAATTTTGTTTTAGGTCTAGTAAGGAAATATATTATTCCAAGATCAATTACAAAATTGATGATTGTTGTAATTAGACCCCAAACTGAAAAAGTTGGCTTAGCTTCTAAGAACATTACTGTGTTTATAATAAATGAAGCAAGCATCAAACCAAATATTGCAAGAAATATTGTTGAAAGTATAAGACTAGTAGTCCATACCCATGAATCTGCCTTTAGAACACCATATGCAATAATTATAAAAATCGATGAGAAAACAAACCATAGAATTGTAGACATGGTATAACCAAAATGAATTATTGATAGCAATACTTCGTAAGATGAAAGTTCACTCCAGGTTGGAATTTGTAATAATATATTAAGAGAATAACCACCCCACATAATGAACATTGCACTAAGGAGTGCCCATAAAAATGCAAGCATGTAAATAGTTTTAGGTTTGTCTAGCAACTATATCTTCCTCCCCATATTTATAACATAAATACTTTTTACACACTTATAGTTTATTCTTTCTTTAAATAAACTATTCTAAACCTTCTTTTGAGAGTTTCTATTAGTTTTTTAAAGAATAATATAGATGTTATTACTGTAGCAATTAAAGCTAGATAAAAACCAGTGCTAGTTCCCCAGTTACAGGTTACTTTTTCAAAACTAGTTTCTCCAAAAAGATTTACATTAATTAATTCTGAACCATAAATCCCTCCGAAAAGTTCCTCTGAGAAAAGAGACATTGCAAAATAAAAAACAGATATTGTAAGGATAAAAAATAAAAAACTAACTGTCAAGAAAATAAAGGAGAGTCTGTTAAATGATTTAAGTTTTAAAAAAATATTTATCAAAAGAAAAATAATTCCAAATATAATAAGATAAGGGATTATATCAACAGCTGAAACAAAGTCTTTATCTAAAGAAGAAAACTCACCTGATATATAATCTTCATGTGATGTTACTGTAATCATTTTAGAAGGTAAAATAAACATATTTGTTTCTGTTTTTACATCTTTATCATTTTTTTCTTCTGAGAGTGTCCACCAGGGAAAAAAGATAGAGGAGATTATAATAAAAATCACAAGGATTTTAATGAAAATAAAAAACCTATTTTTTTTATACAGAATTAAGCCAAAAATAAACAATACAGGTATGAATAAAGCCAATAACATATATGAATTATTTGATTCTTCTTTTGTGACAATTGAGATCTCTTTATCTACTAAAATATCGATTTTTCTTTTTGAAATTAAGTTATCATTATGATAAACAGAACAGATGTATTTTCCAGGAGGAATACTAAAATCTGTAATTCCATTAAAAGTTTTTTTAGATTCCTTTTTATCTTGTCTAGTTAGTTCAACTTCTGCATCATGAATTAAGTTTCCTCTTTTATCATAGATTTTTGCAGTAAAATTAAAGAGTCTAGGAAAAACAAAAGAAAAGTTTTCTTGTTTGTTATTAATAGTTATATCTTTTTCGTAAACATCTTTTTTATATGTCAACTTAATTAAGTATTCTCCAGGATACAAATCTTTAAAATAATATTTGTACTCCTCAATTTTCTCTCCATTTAAAATAATATTTCTTTTAAAGTTTTTAGTAGAAAGCCAGACGTCTATTGCAGCATCTGGTGTGATATTCCATTTATCAAAAATTTCTAAATAAATATTTTTCAAGTCAAAAGAAAGAGATATATTTTTGTTTACTGTTATTTCTTCAGCGACATAAAAATCATTGTATCTTATTTCTAATATATAATCAGATTCTAAAAGATTATTAAATAAAAACTCTTTATCAGATTTTTCATCTGGTAGAATTTTTTCTTCTTCATTTATATCTTTACTATGTAAATCTAATTCTAAGCTGTTTAAATTTTGATTATTAACATTTACCCTTAAAGAATATAGATCTAAATTTATTTTTATATCTTGTGGAATTAAAGATTTTATTAAACCAAAATCAAGTTTTTCTTCTTTAACTAGAAAACCATTGTAAAACACCTGAGTTTTGTATTCTTTACCAAGGCTACATGGAGCACCAGTAACTAAACTACCCTTTTCAGAAGTTTTTGTTTTTGAAATGATTACATCTTCTTCAAGTATTCTTAATTCAACATCTTTAACAGGTTTTTCATATTGGTCTGTTGCTTTTAGATTTATTACCCCTTCTTGGTTACAGTTTATTGTTGTTGATATGTTTTCATTTAAATCTAGAATCTTATAGCCAATAAAATCCTTATTTTTCAAAAACAAGTTATTGATATAAATTTTAATTAGATATTTTCCCTCTTCAAGATTATTAAAAATAGCTTTTCTATAAATTGATATATTTTTCCAGTCTATCCAATAATCTTCGGTTAAAGGTATTCTTCCTACTCTACTCAGCCCAATCAATTTATTGTCTTTAAAAAGTTCTGCAGATAGATAGGTATTTTTCAAAAGTAAAGTCGAAAATCGAAATTTTTTTGCTAGTTTTCTAGATAAATCAACATAGGCATGCATATTATAGGTAGGTTTTCTTTTTTCACTTTTATTATATTCTTCATCAAAATCAGGTTGATACTGTATTAATTTCTGATAAATTAATGCCTCTTCTTCAACTTGTTTGTATCCTCCTTTTTTTGTTGAAAAAAAATCTGCTGAATATGTTACAACATAGTTTTCAGGTAAACTATTATCTATTTTTCTTCCTGGTTCATATGCATTTCTCATAAGATGTATAGTTGCAAATTTACCATCTATATTTGGTAGTTGAATGCTGTTTGATTGATATAGATGGATTTGCCCACCGTCCTCTTCGTTTTCATAAGAATTTAAAAAATTATTTGAATCAAGTATTATCCCATGGGCGTTACCTGTTTTTCCATAATCAACTGAGAACCAGCTAAAACTACCCAGGTCATAATCATCTTTTTTACCTATCACTTCCTGCCAATCAATACCCTCTGGGTTAGTATCCATCTCAAATGTTACTACTCTTTCATTTTCACTATAGAAATGAAGATATGGGGGAATATTTCCAGAGTTTAATTCTTCGATACTACTTTTAATCCCACCAGCTGCAATTTTTACAAAAGAAACATCTATTTCTTCACCTGTTTTTAGAGAGTTACTGTCTAACTCATGTTTTACATTGACATGAACTCTCTTTTGATTTTCGCTGGGGCAGAAATAATATTTGTAAACATTGGTTGTTTTAATGAGGCCATTTTCTGAGCTACTAACAATTATGCATTTTACCATTAAATTTCCATCAATCAATATGTCACTATATACAAGCTTTTCAGAAGATGAAATGCGAATCCATTCATTTTCAATTAGATACCAATAGTCACACGAAAAAGTTGTTACATGTTCTCCATTCTTAGGAAGTATGTTTGTAGATCCCTCTTTTAATTTTATAGCTTGCTGAGAAAGACTATTTCCAAGTGATGATCCTTTTTTTATAATGGCATAATTCAGATAATTATCCTGAGTTATACCGTAATACCAAGAGTTAAATGTAATACCTGAAACAGGTTCATATCTATAATATGAGTCTTCAATAGAAACATGATCTTCATAATCTGGTTTATTTTTTTCACTTTCATCATAATATACAAAATATTTTTCATCCCCATTTGAGTATTCTGGTATTAAAAAAACTATAGAGCAACTAGAAATTGTTTCTTCATCTGTAAAATTAAGATTATAAATCTGGCTTTCTAACTCTTTAAAGATTCCGCCATATTGATATATGACCCTAATAGAATGATGCTTTGTATCTTTTGCCCAGCAGGGATTATTGAATTTAAAGTATATATCTGCTGGTTGATATTTAGCTTGATCTAAATTTGTATCAAAGGGAATTTCAATGCTTTGTCTAAAAGACCAGGATTCTTTCCACCATGGGTTTTCTTCCTGTGAAGAAATTGATTGACTTAAAATTGGGGAAAATAAAGAAATTAAAATAATTATTAGAATTAATCTATCCTTCAATGAAATGAAACCCCCAATAAATAAAGTATTTATTCTTCTAATAATATAATAAGATTTACTTTAATGTTGTGTATGATTTGAATCTTTTTTGTTATTTTTCTTATTATTTGCGTTTCTATATGCATAAATCATTACAGCAATTATTAAAATCACTACTAAAACAAGTAAAAACTGCAAGAAATTTGTAACAAATACATCTAAAATTAGATTTGAAAAATAAGCAATAAGAGTACAGCCAATAATAGTACCAATAGTTATTGCAAGAAATGTATTTCTTGGTTTCATACCGATTAATCTACCAAGAATTGAACCTACAAGTCCACCTGAACCTTGGAAAGGAACCATCACAAAAAGAATTATTCCAAAAAATCTTAAAGGCTTGATCCAGGAATATTTTTCAGAGCTGCTTTTACCGATTTTTTCAACTTTTCCCATAAAGTCTCCAATTAAAGGTATCTTTTTAGCTAAGTCATAGTTCCAAACAAGAAATAAGGCTACAACAATATCTACAAAAGCAATTGCAATCGCCATGATTAATGGATCAATCGGTGGAATAGATGCAATTTTATCAGTGAAAGGTATATGAAGAGGCCTACCAAAAACTCCTATTGGAATTATTGTTTCCTTACCAAGAGGTGGTACAAAATAGAGCACCATTAGTAAAAATAGTTTTCCAAAGCTTCCTTTTTCAGTTACTAAATAAAAAATAAATATACCTATAGCTGCTACAAGAAAAGGCAAAAAGAACTTTAGAATTTTTATCGATAATTCTGATTTGAGATTGATTTTCATACAGTCATAGACCCTTAATAAATCTCACTTATAAATCTTCTCAATTTAATTACTATACTTTCAATAGTATTGCGGCATGGTCTTTTTCATAGGGAGAAAGATTTACTAAACCAAGTATTTCAATGTTATTTTCTTCAAGTTTTTTAATTACTAAATCATATGCCTTCTTTGGTTTTAATGATACATCGATACTTCTAGCTTTTACCATTAAAATTCCACTACCGCCTTTTTTAAGGTATTTTTTTAAATTTCCGATAAATATTTCTGATTGGTTTCTCTGAGATATGTCTTGATAAATAAAATCTACTTTTGGAACGATTGCCTGGTATCTTTCAAAATGAAATGCATCTTCAAAAATTGGTATAATGTTTTTTCTTTTATCACATATTTTTATTAATTTTTTCATTGAAACAGCTGAATTTTCAACTGCATAAATATGTCCATCTGTTAGAATATCAGATAAGTGGCTAACAGTAGTTCCTGTTGCCGCACCTAAATATAAGATATTAAAATCTGGTTTAATTTCAAAATCTGCCTTTTTTAACAAAAGAGCTGAAAGTTTACTTCTATAAGGGTTCCATGAACGATATTCTTTACCATTTTTTTTAACAATTTTTTCGTTGTATACTTTTTTTCCAAATAGATCACTAGGATTTTCTGTAAACAGCTGTTTTTTGTCTTTATGAATGCCTTTTATTTGAGTTTCTTTCATTTAATTTTTGTATAACTTACTTTGTTAAATGTTTTGTTGAAATATGTTTCATTATTCTAATTGCTTATTTTAGGCAATAAATAAGATAAGAAGTTATTTTACTAATTTTAAATTACCGTTTGGTATATTGTGTTAGAAAGTTTATATATGTTTTAAAATATAATTACATAGGATTAAAACTAAATGATGTGATAATTTATGAGTAAGAAAATAATATCTATATTTATTATTACGCTGATGATTGCTGGTAGTTATGGTGTTTTAGGACAAAATATTAATTTGTTAGAAAGGCAAGAATCTGATCTTTTTTGTTTAGAAGCAAATAGTAACAAAGGTTATATAATCAGTGATGGAGAAGAGTATAATGTAAATTTTGAAATATCGGGAGGACTACGAGTATCTGATGATGCTACTTTAGATATTTCAATTTTGCCTTCAGAGAGTTTTGAAGGGATTTCGTTTTCTGTTTCTGGAAAGATGGAAAAAAAATTTACAGGTTTTGATTTATCAAATGTAAATATGGATAATCCTGAAACTTTGGAAATTTCTTTGGGTGAAAGAACAGTTGTGAGGTATGTAAATGCTGAAAAAGAATATTCATTATTTGGTCGTTTTAATAAAATTGTTGATGATGAAGATGTTGGTAAAAAAACCTTCGAGAAGATAAAATTTTTATCATATATTGAAAAAATTAGATACAATTTTCCCTTACTATCCTCATTTATTAATCTATTTCAAAAAAGAAAGGGTAGCACATTGCAGGGAACCTCTGAACCAGTAATTCAAAATCCTGATATAACAGTTATGGTAAAAAAAGATGGAACAGGATTTTTGTATGGGCAATATGTAAAAGATGGGGAAGTTATTAAAGTTGTTTCCGATTTGTCGTCTACGCAGTCGACTATTGAATCTTTCTCAGAACATGTTCCCTCAGAGAAGATTAATACTTTAGATGTAATGCTGAATGTCCCCTATAGAAATCAAATGGAAGTATTCATTGAATTAAACAGATTACCTTGGTTTTTTGCTGTTGATAAAGCAGCTTGTGCTTGTGCTGTTGCTAGCGTAGCAATGATAGAAGATTTTTATACCGGGGGAAAAGTCCCTCTATCTAAAATTTTAGCTTATAAAGATGTTGGTGGAGGCAATGGTTGGAGTCAAGATGATATAATTGATTATTTAAACCATCATAGCGATGCAGGTAATGGAAGAAGTTTTGGTATATGTAATATTGGTGCTGCGAGTTGGAGCAAAAGTGATGTTAAAACCGTTTATATAAATAAAGCAAAAACTTGTATTCAATATAATGTTCCTGTAGTAAGCTCAATACATTATGATTCAATTTATCACGGTAGACATATCTTTCATTGTATAGTTTTATTTGGTTACAAATCAGATGCATTACTTTATCATGATCCAATGTATCCAGTTAATTTAAATCTGTATTATAATAATGTACCATTTGGAAAAATATTTTTAGATAAAAATACAATAAAGGATAATGTTATTTATGATTGGCATTACTCTAATGGTGATGGGTATAGAGCTAATTTTATCTATGAAAATCCTTGATTTAATTATTGAAAATTAAATAAAAACCTTTTTTCTTTTTTTAAATATCTATTATTTTTTGTAACAATGATTACCACTTGAGTCAAAACAATTTTTTAAAATAAATAAGATACTCTTGTGATTGGAGAAATATTTTAGAGATTGCACAAAATTAAAAAACTGTCGAAACGTTAAACTATATTCTCGGCGGGGTTTGTAAAAGAATTTAAATTTAGTATAAATCCTCTTTAAGTAAGTCTGGGTTTTTTTATAACTTATGGGATTATGACTTTATATCTTTTATAAATATTTTTTATTGCCACCTTTTTCTTTCCATAGATCTATAGGTTTTTAGTAAAAAATTGTTTTCTATTTTTATATATTCTTCTTATTTTTATTACTGTAATCTGTTTTTTTTCTTAATGTTTTAATTTTTAAATGATTTGTAGCAATACGATTCATTCATCTGACTTTTTATTCAAAGCAATACTCGAGATTAAACTCTAATTTTATAATATTAGGTGAAGGTTTGGTATATTGTGTTATAAATTATTTATACTATGGATAATATTGGCAAATATATATAAAAATAGAAAGATGTGATATAATATGAAAAAGACAATACTAGTTTTATTACTAGCAGCATTATTTGTTTTTACTTCAGCTGCTCAGGCTAATGTTATAGCTACAAGAGAAAAAAACATAAATAACAAAAACGTACAACCAAAGTTTACTGTATTAGGTGACAGACCAGGTATAAAAGATTTTTACATAAAAGGAGCACCAGTTTATTACTTGTTTGGAATTAAATTAGATATTTTTAAACAGAGAGCAGATTTTAAGGAAGTAAATATTGATGACGAAGTTGAATATAAAATAAAAGGGACATTTGGAACCACTATTGAGGCAGGAATAGCTACAGAAATTGTGATAAATATTTATGAAACTCAACCGGATGGAACTGTAGAAAAGTTGGATAAAGCAATATTCAATAAAGAGGATTATAATTCTCATGCTTTTAGTTATTCAATAAATAGAACCTACGACAAAAAAGGGGAATACAAATTGGAGGCCATATGTGAATTAGACTACAAATATCGTGAAAATCAAAATGTAACTACTGGTCCTGTTTCTGCTTATGTTAATATTTCTGCCCCTGAATCAAACAATAAAATAATAAACCGAGTAAAACCATTGATACAATTTTTCTATAATTTAAGACCAATTAGAACACTTTTAAAAATATAAAATTTTTTTATATTTTTTATTTGCAACCTAGTATTCTTCTCAAAAAAGATAATTTTTTTTTATCTTTAGGTTAGATTCATTTTTTAAAATCAAAAAACTCCAAATTTTTTTAGGTACGTAATCATTTTTTATATATTATTTTGAAGGCAGGAACTTATTAATTGTATATATCATTTTTAGTAAAAGCCAAAATGCTGATTTTTAAGAATCTATTTTAGCGTAAGCTATAACAAAATAATTTAGTAAAAAGGTGGGAAATAATTTTATGACTACGACAAAATATTCTGCTTTTTACTAAACATGAACTAATTTTTCAGAGATCGGTTGCGTAGGTATTGATAAACGTCGAAACGTTAAACTATAGTAATTTGTATTCACGGTGGGGTTTATCATATGGCATTAAAATCACCGCTGAATGAAATTCATAAAAAACTTGGAGCTAAATTTACAGATTTTGCAGGCTTTGAAATGCCTTTGCAGTTTTCATCAATAAACGATGAACACTTAGCTGTTAGAAAAAGTGTTGGAATGTTTGATGTATCACACATGGGAAATGTTTGGATTACTGGAGAAGATGCTGAAAAACTATTATCTCTTACGACAATGGAAGATGCATCAAAAATAGATGTTGGAAGAAGTCAGTATACAGCTATTTTAAGAGAAGACGGAACAATTATTGATGACACCATCTTTATGCATGTAGATGATAGATACATGCTAATTCCAAATGCAGGGATGTCAAAAACTGTAACAGAATGGCTAAATAAACAAGCTGAAAATCATGACTTATGTGCAAAAGCAGAAAATGTTTCAAGAAAATATGTAATACTTGCAGTTCAAGGTCCAAAATCACGTGAAACACTTCAAAAACTAACAGAAGAAGATCTAAGTAAAATTGGTTTTTTTGGATGTAAAAAAATTGATTTTTTAGGATATGAAGTAATTATTTCATTTACAGGGTATACCGGTGAACTAGGTTACGAGTTTCAAATAGAAGACATGGATGCGGCAAAAGAAATTTTTAACAAAATAATGGAAGCTGGAAAAGAATTTGACATAAAACCAATAGGTCTAGGCGCTAGAGATACCCTTAGAATGGAAAAATTCTTCCTTCTTGCTGGAAACGAGTTTGAAGGTGGAAGAACACCTCTTGAAGCAAACCTAGGTTTTTTTATAAACTGGGATCATGATTTTATCGGTAAAAAAGCTTTATTAAAACAAAAAGAGGAAGGCGGTTACGAAAGACTTACTGCAATGCTTTGTACTGAGAGAGGAATCCCTCGGCACGGTTGTAAGGTTGTTAAAGACGATGAAAATATTGGTGTTGTATCAAGTGGTACGATGTCTCCATGCCTAAAAAAAGGAATAGCAATGACATATGTAAAACCAGATTACATAAAGGTTGATAACACTGCTGAAATTGTTGTTAGAAACAAAAAAATAAAAGCAAAAATGATAAAACCGCCTTTTGTTAGTAAAGATTGGGCAAAAGAAAACGTTTAAATTGTGTTTAAAAATACGAAGGTTTGATAAATATGAGTGAGAAAGTACGTGATGATTTAAAATATACAGATACACATGAATGGTTAAAGATAGACAAAGACACTGCAAAAGTAGGAATTACCGATTATGCACAAGAAGAATTAACTGATATTGTTTTTGTAGAACTTCCTGAAGAAGGTAAAGTAGTTAAAAAAGGCGATGAGCTTTGTGTTGTTGAATCTGTAAAATCTGTATCAGAAATATATTCGCCAATTTCAGGTAAAATTACTAAAGTAAATACAGAACTTGAAGATGCTCCAGAAACTGTAAATGAAAGTCCATATGATGATGGATGGCTTGTAGAAATTGAAATTTCTGATAAGATAGAAGTGGAAGAATTACTTGATTCTGAAGCTTACAAAAAAAATATTTAAATTTTTTTTTACTCCTTATTTCTAAGGAGAAATTTTATTCCGAAAGACTATTATATTGTGTTTTATATTTCAACTATAGGCGGAGAGATGGGATTGCAAGTAAGTTCTATTTAATTTTTTTAAAGCGGTGTTTAACACCTCCGCCGCCTCCCCCATTTACTAGAATGAAAGTATTTTCTGTCAAAATTCTTAAGTTATTATTTTAAATAAATACAAGTGTTCTTAATCATTATATTTAATAACAACAATCTGTTTTACAAGCTTTGATTTCATATGAAATTGTTACTACTACACAGCGATTATATTGAATACGAAGTAAAAAAGAAAGCTATCAAAAAACCTGAAGAAATAGATCTAAAAAAAGATAGACTAGATGAAGCTTTAACAGTTTTTACAGCAGTTGAAAAATTTGATGAAAAAAACATTGAGCTAACTGTAAAAGATACTATTGCTGAAATTATAAAAACAGCAGAGCAGCTGAAAGTAAAAAACATAATGATCTATCCATATGCTCATCTTTCAAGTAATCTAGCAAGTCCAAAGAAAGCTCAAGAAATTCTTATTCAAATTGAATATGAACTAAAACAAAAAAATTACAATGTTAAAAGATCTCCATTTGGGTGGTATAAATCATTTAAAATTAGCTGCAAGGGCCATCCCTTATCAGAACTTTCAAAGACAATTACACCTGGTGAAAAAAAAGCTGAAGAGGAAACTGAATCTCTTAAAAAAGAAAGAAAACTTTCATCTTATTGGAATATTCTAACACCAGATGGAAAACTATATGATATCTCTGAATTCAATTTTAAGGATTATAAAAATTTGAAAACCTTTTCATTTTATGAAAAAGAAAAATCTCGCGCTGTAAAGGGAGTTCCTGCTCATGTTAAACTCATGCAGAAACTTGAAATTGCTGATTATGAACCTGCATCAGACGGCGGAAATATGAGATTTTATCCTAAGGGTAGATTCATTAAAAAACTAATTGAAGAATATGTAAATAGAAGAGTCATTGAATACGGCGGTCTTGAAGTTGAAACTCCAATAATGTATGATATGGAGCATCCTACTCTATCTAAATACCTTCAGCGTTTTCCAGCCCGCCAATACCAGATAAAATCAGATAAAAGAGATTTCTTTTTAAGATTTGCAGCATGTTTCGGCCAATTTTTGATGGCTCATGATGCTACAATTTCATATAAGAATTTGCCATTAAAACTCTATGAATTGACAAAATATTCTTTCAGGCGTGAACAATCTGGGGAACTTACAGGTCTTAGACGACTTCGTGCTTTTACAATGCCTGATGTCCATGCAATGGTATCAGACATGAATATGGCTATGAGTGAATTCAATAAACGATTTGATCTAAGTCTTTCAGTTCTTGAAAATATTGGAATAGAAAATTCTGATATTGAGATGGCTCTTAGAACTACAAAAGATTTTTACAATGAAAATAAAGCTTTTATCTTAAATCTTGTAAAAAAACTTGGAAAACCAATACTTGTTGAAATGTGGGATGAAAGGATTTTTTATTTTATTTTAAAGTTTGAGTTTAATTTTGTAGATAAATCAGATAAGGCATCAGCTCTTAGTACAGACCAGATTGATATTGAAAACGGTGAGCGTTATGATATTAATTTTACTGATAAAGACGGTGAAAACAAGCATCCTTTGATTCTTCACTGCAGTCCATCTGGTGCAATTGAAAGAGTAATGTATGCACTTTTAGAAAAAGAAGCAATCAAAATGGATAAGGGAATTAAGCCTATGCTTCCACTTTGGCTAAATCCCACACAAATCCGTTTTATAGCTGTTGGTGATGAGTTTAATTCATACTGTAAAGAAATAATTGATGAACTAAATAGCGATGAACACTATTTTATTAGATGCGACATCGATGACAGGGAAGAAAGCGTTGGAAGAAAGATTCGCGATGCAGAAAAAGAATGGATTCCAATGATAATTGTAGTTGGTGACAAAGAAAAGAGTAGTAAAAAATTCAAACCAAGGTTTAGAACTAAAGAGATAGGTGTTGAAAAAGAATATAGTTTTGAAGATATTAAAAAGTTAATTATTGATAAAACAAAAGGATATCCTCAGCACCCTCTACCTTTACCAATGTATCTATCAGATAGACCTAGGTTTAAATAAAAAAATAAGAACAAATTAGTTCTTATTATTAACTAAATTCAGATTTTTTAGGTAATTATTTACTTGTGGAAATAAATCTAAAAGTTTTACAAAAAAGCTGCTGGTTTTTACTTTTGGCATTTCAACTTCCATTACTGCCCAGTTGCTTTCTTTTCCATTAAAATCATCTTTTGCTTTAACTTTTATTTCGTAATTACCTTTTTTAGACCAGTTATGCGATATCTTAAAAGTTTCACCTGATTCATAATAATCAGACCATCCACTGCTTGATCCATCTCCCCAATCAATGTAATAACTGATCTTATCATTTTCAGCATCATCTGAAAAAATCGTATATTCATAATCAGCTTCGGGTTCTCCTTTTTTGTCTCCTTTTATTGTTGGAGTAGTTGGAGCTTTATTTTCAAGGATCACAATATCTGTTGTTTGCGTCTCTCCAAACTCCATTTTTGAGCCATCCCATGGGGGCCTCCAGTAACTAGTTGTTAAATTACCAACAATTTGATCATAATCATCCCACTCAATATCCACGATTAAAGTTCCAGTAGTTTTATCGTCATCATCATTTTCATCAAAATCATCAATCGAAATATAGCTATTTTCTACTTCAACTAAAGTTCCATTTTTATAGCCATATATATAAAGATAAAAAGTCCATTTCTCAGGTAGAACCATCGAGTCATATCTGATTTCATAATCTGCTGTAAAAGTTATAATTGAGTTATGTTTCACAGAAAATATATCATCATCACCTGCAAAATCAGGATTGATATCGGTAGTTAATTCATAATCTTCCCAAACTTTTTCTAATGTCCCGGGTGAAATTGACATATATCCTACGTTTTCTTCATAGTTTTCATTTGTCTGCAGTGTTTCTGTTTCAATATTTACATTGTTATCTATAGATATAGCAGATACTGAACTAACTAGTATCAACACAAATGCTAGACTTATTGAAATAATCCTTTTTTTCATTTTTTTTCCTCTCATTTTACTTGCAATATATTAGGTTTATACTTAAAATTTTTGAATATGTGGAAAATATATTTTTCTTAAATACAAGTAAAAATTCATCTTATAAATTATATTTGAAATCTAAATTTTATTTCTTTATATTTAGGCATATATAAATATTTGTTATCTTATTACTAATTTGAGTATTATGTTGGGGATTTTTAATAGGAAAAAAATAATGATATTTTTGATTATCTTGTTTCTTTTTTCAAATATTGAAACAAGCCCTCAAGTTTTTGGAAAAGAACTTTCGAATAGCACTAATTATTCTGATTTAACTGTTTATTTTATCGATGTAGGTCAAGGTGATTCTATACTTATTCAAACACCTGATTCTGAATATTTGTTGATTGATACCGGGGTGCGTAGTTACAGTTCTGAAGTTATAAGTTTTTTACAGAGTAAATCTGTTAATTATATTTCAGCATTCATTGCAACTCATCCTCATGCAGATCATATAGGTGGTGCTCAAGAAATCTTTGATAATTTTGAAATTTTAAGTGTATATGAACCAGGTTACGATTATGATTCAGCAACATATCAGAGGTTTGTAGATGCTTATGAAAATGAAGGATGCCCTGTTTATACAGATTGCGAGGTAGACTCTGGTGATTATATTGATATTTCTAGTTATGTATCTTTTCAAATATTACATATAAATAAAGACGCCTCAAACACAAATGATGCAAGTATAGTAATACGTGCTGATTACGAAACTGTTAGCTTTCTTTTTACTGGCGATATAAATGGTGACAAGGGAGATTATGTAGAAAGTTATCTAGTTGATAATTGGGATGTAGATATCGATATTTTAAAGGTTTCTCATCATGGAAGTAAACATGCTTCAACTAACAATTTTTTATATGAAGCAACACCTGACGTAAGTATTATTAGTTGTGGTGAGGATAATCCATATGGTCATCCTCATTTTGAAGCTTTGCAAAGATTGTCTGATGTTGGCTCAACTGTTTATAGAACAGATGAATCTGGAGATATAACTATTAAAACCGATGGTTATATGTGGGATGTCTCTATCGAAAAACCCGGTGATAACCCTATGAAACCAGTTGTTAATGGCCCTAAAACTGGGTCATCTGGAATAAATTATTCTTTTTCATGTTCATCTATTGATCCAAATCAAGATGACTTATTCTACTATTGGGATTGGTGCGACGGCAGTAATTCAGGATGGATTGGACCTTATGATTCGGGTGAAGAAATATTTTTGAATCATAAATGGAATTTTAATGGAACCTATATAGTTAAAGTTAAAGCAAAAAATACACAGGGTTTTGAAAGTGAGTGGTCTTATTTTGAAGTTTCAATGCCAAAAAATAAGATTAAAAATAGTCCTTTGAGTAATATATTTCCCAATTTTAGAAATCTATTCAATGATCTGATTTTGAAAAATTCGAGAGAATTTCATTATTTGATAATTTTTTAAGGTGATTTAGTAAAATAACAAAAAATAATCTTATCTTTTTTTATTATTTCATACCAACAGACTAAAAAACATGTTTTTTATTTACCCTACATAAGGTAAGGAATTTTTTATGATAAAAAGGGGAGAAATTCAAAAAATAATAGATTCTTATGATAATAGTGATATTACAATAGGAGTTCTAGGCGGCCACTCAGGCCTTGATGTATGCCGCGGTGCAAAAAAACATGGCTTTAAGACCCTTGCAGTCTGTCAAAAGGGCCGAGAAAAAACCTATACTAAATATTATAAGACTAGATCTGAGGGTAGAGGTTGTATTGATGAAACAATAGTCTTACCTAAGTTTTCAGAGGTAACAAATAAAGATGTGCAAGAAAAACTTAGATCTAAAAACACGATTTTTATCCATAACCGTTATTTCTGGGTATATTTTGATGATTTTAATGATGTTGAAGACAAATTCAAAGTACCAATTTATGGAACACGCGAAATGGTAAAACTTGAAGA
>CAZFFN010000165.1:0-4781 GCA_964518165.1 uncultured Thermoplasmatales archaeon | reverse complement strand
CATTTTTCAACAAAGGAAAAGTCTAGGTCTTTTTGTTTATCCACTGAAAGAAAAGTTAGATTATCGGAATCAGCAATGAAAATGCTTTTCTGATCTCCTACAATGAGAATATGCCAATCTTTCAGTTGTTCAAATGCAAAAATGGCATTCGATTTTTCATTGATTGTGGTGATGATAATATATTTATTCAAACTATCGCCTCGCTCATTTTAAAAATCATCTGTTTACTTATGCGCATTTCTTACTTCCATCCAAAAGAAAACCGTTTTCATCTAACTCATACCAAGAAGAATCCGTCAATGGGAACTCGAGAAATCCTTTTCTTAAGTTATTTTGGGTATATTTTTTACCTTCAGATATTATACCTGCATAATAGGAAAAAGCCCCGGGACTCAGAATCAAAGCATCAGCATGAACAAAATCATTAAATGTTTCAAAAAGATCCTCATTGAGATGATAAATGACATTTTCAAATACACTCATTTCTGCATATTGGCTGATCGCGCCTTCAGAATAAACATGAATGAGGATAGATTTTTTTATGTCAATAGATTTTTGTATGCTTTTAATAGCGTTAATAAAGTAATCTATTTTTAAAAAACGATACTGGTTAGCTTCAGTTATTATTTTTTCGTGGATATTAGGGCGACGAATATGAACAGCAATGTTATAATGCTTTTTATCAAATCTATTTCCTTTAAAATCACTAAAATAATAACTCTTTAATGCATGCATTAAGTTGTAATGCCCAAGCATATAACTGTATCTATGCAAAATAAACAGTGTGTTATTTTTTCGAAATTTACTAATAGCCCAGGAAATCAGCAGTTTCTGTATATATTTATGGGACCTTTGATCGATTAGTGGCAGTTTCACTACTAATGAGTAAGTATCTGTGCCTAATTTTTTGAAGCTTAGATCATCTAATTCATCAAAGCCTAAAAACACATTGTATCCTTTGCCTAATTCATTATCACGTAATGCAGTATGCACAAAAGCCAAGTTGTATTCGGTTGAAACAAGTTTGGCATTACACCATCTTAATAACTGTGCACCTATACCTTCATTAATGTCAATATCAGTAATAACAAATGATCTATTATTTGAAAACTTGGCAGAAGGATAAAAAGCAATTTTAAGTAAAATATAAAAATAATAAAAAAAATCAAAAACAAACTTGTTTCTAAGAGCTAATTTTTTTCTAAAACTCAGATATCTATGATTTTGCTGTAGATCAATTCTTTTTAATTGCAAATCAGTGTCCAAATGGCTCATAATGAATTTTCTTTATATTAATTGCGTTTCTAAATTGTCAATGATTCTCAATCTCGTGTTTAGTTTTTTCAGTCTAGTCAAAAATCTTTATATTGCTTTCTATATTTAATTTACTGCTTATCAATTTCGCATCGCTATTAATAGTCTCAATTTTGCCAATAAGAATCAACTTTAGCGTTTTCTTTCTCGAGAGCTACCAACTTATATTGCTTTTCCCAGTGGTGATTATTGTATCTTTCCAATAAGTTAGGCGAAATCGATAATTGACAAACTATCATTTTTTTGAAATAGATGCTAACTCTGTAGCTCCTGCTCTATTCTGGCCAAAGATTCGATACCTTAACAAAAATTAGATCGCAACTGGTATCACCTCGATAGGGGAAAACATTAATTATAAAAATAGAATTCTTAAACTCAATTCATTTATTAGGGCAACCATACTATTGCATGAGAGATATGAAACACATTTTTTCTGATTGTATGATAATTGGAATTTAGTTGAGCCATTTTTAACTATAGCTCGCGCTTTTCATATAACTTAAACCATGCTTCTTCAATACCGCTAAGGTTGTAGTCATATGGGACTTGATCAACCTTAATTAATTCTGAGAAGATTGCTTTATCTTTATATTTCAGGTCAAAAGCTTTCTTTCCAGCAGAGTTATAATGCGGTATTTTATTCCAACGCATCACATCATTATGATATTTTACACCTAAAAAATCAAAAAGCTCTTTTATTTTTATATCTGGATATTTACAAAGATCTTCGTAGTAGAGGATTGTTACCCTATTATTGAAAAACTCTTTTAATTTACTTTGAGTTTCTAAACATTGTCGCCAGGAAGACAAATAAGTTCTAGTCTTACACGAAAAATCCAGCAATAAGTTTTTTTTAGCTAACTCATTAAAATGGGAGATTTCTTCTCTATTGTGTCTTGAGATCACGACCGCGCGCGGATCTCTCACAACGGTAATGATTTTAAAATTTTCAAACAATGAACAAAATTGAACAGTGTCCTCAGCGGACCAGACATCCGGCGTACAAACTTTATTACCTAAAATTGGTTCTTGAAATTTTTTGTAAAATTCATAAACTACATGTCTAAGTGCATTCTGGTCTTCCCAAAATGGTGCCCTTTGCCAGTGCCTTCTCCTGTTTCCAAAAATATTTTCCATAATCATCGCTATATCGGGATGGGCATCAATTATTTTTGTTATCAGTGACGTCCCTGAACGAGGCGTGCCAGTAACAAAAATAAATGGCTTTTTAAAAACTTGATCATAGTTAATGCGGTTTTCATACCTTTTATATTTTTTGGCATAAGAACTAAAAGGCCAAGTATTTTCACAGTTGATGATCTTCTTGATGGCTTTCATGTATTTTTGTACTATGGTGATAGTTCTTTTTTGATCCATCTATGCACCTCCCAAGTCTCCCGATACGCGAGCTTTGAAAAATTCAAAAACCGTTAAACTCTCCCTTTTCTGACAATTCTTTACAGAAATTGTCATCGTAAGGTTTAGTTTGCTGGTCTTCTAAAAGTATCTCTTCTCTCTCGTTACCTCTTTTTTTGGTGTTATAAGGTTATTTGTAGCTCTCAGTATGCCTTTTTCCTTCTTGAGGCATAACTATCCCCTGCCTTCTTAGCCAGTTGCCGGAAGCTTAGATCCCCTTGTTATATTGAATGCCATACCAGTGAAATAATTTTTCAGTGCAAGGGTATATTTAATAAATCTCGTTAGTGCCAGGATTTTCTGGAATTGATCTTCAAAGGAGAGAGGAAGTAATTTCACGGCATAGGCCCAGGTGGAATAGGCTAGCCATTTCAGCGGGCAGGTCTGTCTGGACATGGCATCTCTCCGCGTACACACGCTACGAGTCATAGACCCCTTCTTGGATAAACTACTTGCAATACTTTCGGAATAGAGCTTTTCTTCTTAGAAAAAAGAGTGCCATTGGAAATGGTATGTTCTTCCAGCCACCTCAACCGAGTCCCCTTTGAACATTTCAGTTTCCACTCCATTTTCATTATCTGTTTTCTGTTCTCCATATTTTGCAAAGCGTATAGAGCCCATGGTTTTTCGTTCTTTGCTGGTTGAACTCGTCCTGCATTATGATCACGCAATCTACTTTGAACATTTTTGGTCTGTCCTATGTAAATTCGGCCTGATGTAAAACTCTTTATTGCATAAACTGTAAACATAATTTCTGCTACGATATTATCTATCTTAAAAATTGTCTGCGAGGAACGAAAAGCCACTCTAAACTCTACTCATTTTCACTGCTGGAAGTGTTATACGAGGGGTAAAATGCATGTTAATCTCTGCAATCAAAACCTTATGCGTTAAAGACATTTCTGCAGAAGAAGACATTTTAAAAGGGTAAGGGGTGGGTAGGCCCCGGTTGAATATTCTCCGAATTCAACGGGGTAAACATCAGCACCTTCTCTGTTTTTTCTCTCACCCTGTGGAATAATTTGTCTTGCTATCCTCATGTTATCAATATGTTATAAACAAAGTCAGTCATTTCAAATTTACCTCAAAACAACTATTCCACGGGGCATGGCTCATAGTATTCAAGGAGCAGTGTCTCTATGTTGTGCCAGTTGACTACTCTCCATGCTTACGAGTTATAAACCTTGTTTGATTTGTTCGCCCCACTGAAATGGGTTTCTCCTGTCACTGGCTCAGTCATCCTTTGCCCCGTGGAATGAAAAGTTCCATGGTTTGTGTTAGCATTTTGTATGACAAGATCTCTCACTTTGATCATTAACCGTCATATCCCGGCTATTCCATCGGGGTTTACGCTGCGGTTATGCTCCAGTGAACTGGTGACAGCCAGGTCTCTCCGAGCGGGGGGCTCTCCCTTCCGGGACGGAGTCGAGCCGGAAGCTGCCACTCCGGGCTTCGCCCTCCGGGTCATAGACCCTCCAGACAAAAACTTACGGGTCGTAGACAAAACTCATATTTTTTCTTAACTTCTTGTATCCCATGTTTCCCCCCTTTTTAAGCTTTTTACTTGAGAAAACTATGGCATAAAAGATAATGTTTGTCAAATTATTTCAATAAGTTAATTACTATTTTTACTCTTTTTTTACTGTAGTTGCAGGTTAAAAAAGAAGAGACCAAAATAAGGTTTTTTAAGGTTTAGTTATAGGATTTTTACTATTTGATTTTCATGTCAGGTGCAATAAAAGTGACAATTTTTGTCAGGTTGTGCAAAGGTCTCAATTCCGCAAACGTTCATATATTCTTACGGCCAACCGGCAATCCCGCTTCCAAACATCCAACTCCTCAAAAGAATTATATCCCATCTTCAACCTTTTACCTTAATGCTTTTATCTTAAAACTTAAAATAACTTTCCCGTAGAGTATAAAGATTTTTTACCCTGCCAAAAGGATTGGCTGGCAGGTGCAGAGTTCGCGGAGGTTTTTATATTTTAATTATTTTTAGCCGCAGACACACGCAGACACACATAAAAAAATATTTTTACCGCCCCTCTTAA
>CAZFFN010000164.1:0-5935 GCA_964518165.1 uncultured Thermoplasmatales archaeon | reverse complement strand
AGACGTGAGGATCGTAGGGAGATGGCTTGTTTTTCTATTGCTGTTTTACATAATATTTTTACTGTACGTGTCCGCCCTGGCTAATTTTGTCCCAATGCCGGAAATTTTGTTTCATTGCCAGAAATTTTTATAGTTATTTATTTAAAACAAAAAAGTATTATAAGAATGGGAAATTAAATAACTAGGGATAACAAATATTGGTATTTTGAAAATTTGCCAATTTTATCTTATGAAACCCGGGGTTGCTATGGAGGTTGGAACTAAAAAGTCTAAAAAAAATTCACATAAACGTGGAAAAAATTTAGCTTTGACTATATCTAAATCCGGTGAAATCAAAAAAGTTAATGATAAATCTATCAAAACCTTTGGTTATCAGAAAGATGAAATTAAGAATAAATCTTTTTTCAAACATCTAATTCCTAAAAAATATTCAACTCATTGGGAGAAAAAATTTGATTCAGCTATTAAAAATAGCTGTATTGATGATTTTAAACTACCAATTTTGACAAAAAACGGTCATGAACTAATGTTTTCATGGAGTAGTTTTCCTATTAAGAACAGTAAAGGTAAAGTTGAGGATATAAGTATTGTCGGTTCTTTTGTTGATTCATGGGATGATTCAATTGATTCATATCTTCCTTCTTGGGATGAAATAGAAGAACCTAAAGTAATTGAAAAAGAATCAAAACATGCTTCTGATAAATTAGAATTACAAAATCAATATTTAAAAGACGAAAATAAATATCTTAAGAAGAAACTCACGATGTATCTTGATAAGTTTTCAGATCATGGAGATCATGATACCGATTATTTAGGTTTTACATTATATCGATTTAGTGATTTTTTTGGAGGGAAAAAGAGAAAGGAGGAAATAGATTCACTTGTTGAGCATTTGCAAGAACGTGAGGATTATCTAAATAAACTTGAATCCAATCTTATGAAGGAAAAAAAAGATTTGAATCAGCAAAAAATTAAGTTTATTAAGTGGCATAAAAAACTTGAGACTTTGGAAAGTGAAATTGAAAGTCGCTTTAAATGGGTTGAAAACAAAGAAAAATTATTAAAGAAATATTCTAACGAGTCTGATAATTCTGTGTTTTCTAGATTAAAGTCTTCTGATGTTGAAGAATATACTTTGGAAGATCTTAATAATAGAGAAGATTGTGCTGCTGTTGTTCAGAGAGGTGTATTCAGGCAAGTTACTTCGTCTTTTACAGATTTTTTTGGTTATAATCCAAACGAGATAATTGATAAAAGCATTTTTGACTTTATTGATCCTTCTGGTTTTTCTGATGTAGAGGATTACTATTTCAATCGTTTGAAAGGAGACGCTTCTCCAAATTTTAGCACTGTTTTTTTAACGGCCGATGGTAAAAAAGTTACAGTTGATGTAGATGCGCGCTCTGCTTTTTTTGATGGAAATAAAGTTGAAATTTTTGTTTTTAAAAAAGACAGTGAATTAAAAGAAGATAGTAAGAATATTTCAACTAAAGATGACATTTCTCAAGATGAATCTTCTGAGAATTCAGGTTCAAAGTTAAACCAGGATCAGATTAGTGCTATGTTTGAAAAGGAGGATAATACCGATTCTGATGATGCTAAAGATTCTAAAGCACCTGTTAAGCAGGGTGGTGTCCCTGGTGTTGTAACTCAGGATCAAATAGATAAAATGGTAAAAAAAGCAAAAAATGACACCATAGATAACAAAGATTCTAAAAAAGATGGTTCTTCTAATGTAAAAAATAATTCATCTGCTGGTAAGTTAAATCAGGATCAGATTAGTGACATGTTTGATAAGAATCGTAGTGGAGATGAACCTTTGGGGTCTGGTAAGGATAATTCTGATGAATCTATACCTCCTGTTAAGCAGGGTGGTGTCCCTGGTGTTGTAACTCAGGATCAAATAGATAGAATGGTAGAAAAAAATAAGCAAGAACAACCTGAAGAAAAAATTGATGAAAAAGAAGATGGAACTAAAAAAGATAAAGTTGAAGATAAAAAGAAAGATAAACCTAAAGAAAAGGATTCTGAAGAAAAATCTTCTTCATCTAGCGGTAAAATGGGTCAAGATGATATCGATTCATTAATTAAAAAAATGCAAAAAGAAAAAGAAGAATAAAAAAAAGAAATGATTTTTTATATTTTTTTACCAGAGTGTTATTATTCTCCTTGAAAATACTGCTGGTGAGGTGACATCAAATACACCAGGTGCTCCTGTTTCTGGTTTGATACTTCCAGTTATTGATTCTCTAGCGAGAAGACCGCTATCGGAGGGTATAATTGCTGATGCGTTTACAATTATATATGCTCGGTCTCCGCTGTTAATACCCCTTGTGTTTATTACTGAGTTATCAGGGTCATGAATTGATATAACTCCGAACTCAGTTTTTGAAGTAAGATCTAATAATCTCTGGCTGAAATTTGTAGTTAAAGGTGTTTCAAATACACTTGTACCGTTTATGTTTACTTCTGTTACTAATGTTTCGTTTAATGTTAATAAATTTAATTCATCATATAGGATTTCAAGTGTGCAAAGACTTAGGTCGATATCTTTTGATCCTGCTCTTGGTCTTATTGTGAATGCTAAATATTCAATTACTGTTTTATTTGAGTTTGTATAGCCAGTAATACCATCTATAACAATACCTGCTGATACTTCTCTAATTGTTTGTGCACCAACACTTTGTGCTCTTTGCTGGAGTGTTTCACTTGTCTGAATAATTATACCTGCAGCGACAGCTGCGACAAGAATCATAGCTATGAAAATGATTAATGTACCAATACCAACAATAGCCTTTGTATCCTTTTTTAAGTGTTTTATATTTCTTTTCTTATGTTTATTTTTATTTCCAGGTTTTATAGCTACTATAGTACTTATCCTTAGACACCCTAATCCTTGGCTTGAATCAACTAAAACAAAACCATCATCATAGTCTACATCTTCAAGAGTGCCTGTTACAACACTTGCTCTTTTTTCTCCAGGCTCTTTTGTAACGATTTTACAGTATTTGCCTAACAGCCTTTCCATATATTTTTTTTCCATTTTTTTCCACCACCTTTCATTTCATTACATTTCATGCCACATATGGGCATGCTATTCGTTTCCATGTATACTGTTCTCAAGCGACACTATATAAAGCTAACCCGGGAGAATGGCTGAATGGAAAAAAGTTGCAAAAGGCTAGAATTTCAAAGTGACATTTTTACAAAACTCTACAGATTTTAGATTTAAAGCACATCATAATTTCTAGATTCAATAGATGTAATTTTAAAAAGGAAACAATTGTATAATAACATTTATATAATAAAGAACCTAAAATTTAATATGTAGTAGTGATACAATGGGAAATTTCAAAGCAACAGGTCTAACAGCCTTAATCTTACTGATTATTACAATGATAGTAGTAATGGGTATTGCATCAATAATTACAGGTGAAACATCAACTAGCTCTACAACCGAGCAAGACTATGACCAGATAGTAGATGATGTATTAAATGAAATTACTACATATATACAAATAAAGGATGAAAAAGGAAAATTCTATGATATAAACGGCCAATATAAGATAACAAAAATAGCACTACTAATATCTCCAATGGTATCTCAAGATATTGATATGTCACAACTTACAATACAGATTGACAACGGTGAAATGGTAAATATACTATACTACGATGAATCAGATGAAATTGGAACAAATTCTCTTTTTAAGCATAATCTTTGGAATAATCTAAATGGTTCAAACTATAGCTTGATATCAATAAATGATTATGATAATTCGATTTCAGAATTTAACTTGTTAAATAAAAATTCAGATATGGCCTATCTAGTGTTCAAACTTCCATCTAATCTATATATGGAAAAATATGATACACTAAAAGTAACATTATTTCCATCAACAGGTATCACACGTACAACATTTTTAAAAGCACCAATGCCTATGAAACAAGTTATAACCTTTGAATAAAATCTTATTCTTCTGTTTCAGTTTCGCCCTCAAGTTTTTTTGTTTTAAGAGTCGCATCATCAGTTATACCAAGGGATTTATCAATTTCATCATAAAGCTTTAGTTTTTCTTTCCAGGTTTTACTAAGCATTTCCTCAGGAACTGGAGTACACTCAAGTTCAGCTCTCCTGTTTGTTATCTCATCATTAACTGAATTAAGCATCAATTGCTTTTCTTGTAGTTCTGTAGAGATATTTTCAAGTTTACAATTTTTATCTTTGATCTCATTATTTAATGATTCAATCTCTATTTGTCTTTCTTTTAGAAGCCTATCAACGTTTGAAACTTCTTTTTGCTTTATAGAACCTATATTTGAAATATGGTTATCTATAGCATTTTTTTCTTCATTTACGATTTTTAGTCTAGTATGCACATCTTTGAATCTATTTTCAAGCTTGAAGAGTTCATCTTCTTTTCTTTTAAGATCTGCTTTTATTTCATGCATATCACTTATATCATCAATGATAAGAATAGATCCTTCAATTTCTCCGTTTTCTCCATACATTGGTTTTTGTAATAGATTTGTTAGACAAATATCTCCTTTTTTATTTTTTAACGAAACTTCATCTATTTTAACTTCTTTTCTAGTTCTTCCAAAATCTTTTATTTTACTTTTAATCCTCTCTTTTTTAAAGGGTTCAATTTTAGATAAGTTGATTCCTTTTTTGTTCTCTAAATTAATCCCAAGCATCTCTTCAGCTTTATTATTCCAATTTATTATATTGTTACTATTATCAAGAATAAGAATCGATGAAGGCACTGAGTCTTTAATTTTATTAAATTGAGAGACAAATTGCTCTTTTTCTCTAGTATTTTTCTTGATTTCATTTTCTAATCTTGAAATATCTTTGTTCTTTACTTCAAGTTCATGTGTTCTTTTTAATAATTCAGTTTCCATCTCATGTAACTTCTTCTCTTTGTTATCAAGAGCGTTATTTCTAAATTCGAGGTCCTTCATTCTGCCTTCTAGTTCTTTTTCTAGATGTATAATTTTATTTTGATTTTCATGTATTTTTGATTTATCACAATTGATTTCTTGCTTTTGATTGTTTAATTCTTCTGTTTTTTTACTTAGTTCCTTTTGAAGATTGTCAATTGCTATTGTTTTTGCATCGATTAGACCTCTGCTGTCGTCTAATTCTTTGTTTAGATTTGTAATTTCTTTATGTGTTTCTTCAAGCTTGTTTTGTTTTTCTTCAACTTCATCTTTAAACCAATTTAGAGCTGATTTACTAGCTTTAAGTTCTTCAGTTAATTCTACAATCTGCGTGTTTTTTTCAAAAACCTTGGTTTTACTTTTTTGCATCTCACCTTTTAAATTTTTAATATTCAATTGAAATTCTTCTATTTTATCTCTAAAATTATTTAAATCGTTTTGTTTTTCTTCTAAAAGAGTACCTAATTTTGATATCTCTCCGGTCTTAAATTGCAGTTCCTCGTTTTTATTCTTAATCTCGTTTTTAATTTTATTAAATGCAAAGGTCTTTTCATTTAATTGCGTCTCTAATTCCTGTGTTTTACCCATTTTTTCGGTGAGTATCTGTTGTTTTTCCATTAGTTGTCTTTTGATTTGGTTGATTATTTGGTTTCTTTCTTCCAACTCTTTATTTAAAGTTGATACTTCAATTTGATTTTCTGAAAGTTCTTTTTTAAGTTTTTCAACATTTTGTCTTTTATTTTCTACTTCTAATTTATTTATGATGCCATTTTTTTCTTCTAATCTTTCTTGTTTTATTTTTAGTTCTTCTCTAATTTTTTCTGTTACTGTTTCTTTTTTTGTTATTTCATTCTTAAGCCTGTTTGTTAAATCTTCTTTTTCAAATAGTTCTTTTTTTAGTTCTTCTATTGTTTGTCTTTTGTTGTTGAGTTCGTTTTTAATGTGGTTTATTTCATCTGTTTTTTCTTCAATTTCTCTTTTCCCGAGTCTT
>CAZFFN010000163.1:0-3547 GCA_964518165.1 uncultured Thermoplasmatales archaeon | reverse complement strand
CCATATACCGATTTCATCACGGAACACCCTATATTTTTTGCCGTATTGGTTTTTTATGTATAACTGCCAAGTTCTTTCGTTAATATCACGATCTAAAACAGCACTCATTTAAAAACAACTCCTTATGCCTTTTTTTAATATCATTAAAAAGTAGTTTTGCTTTCTCAGGTTCGTTTACCCATCTGCCTTTTTTTACTTTCTTACCGCGAATTAAGAACCACTCAGATTTATAGATATAACCATTTTCATAATGTGCTATCTCTTCTCTTAATGCTTTTCTGAGTGCGTCTTTATTTGCAGCAATAACGGGTGCAAGTTCATCTTTTGGATTATGTTGATAGGTATCTATATGCACATCAAAGTCATAAAAAAGCTTGTTATACCAACAATAAAGGCTGTAATCATTCGTAAAATATTCATTGTTTTCAACCTGATCTAAGAAGTATTTACCCTTATAATTCAAGATAAACACCCCTCAAAACATGAACGGTATGAACGATATAATACACAAACTTCCTTTATACTTTCTCTCGCGCACGTGTAAGGTAATAGATTAATACCGTTCATTGCGTTCATAAACCCAACTCCTGTTGGCTCTCCTGTTGATTTTTCAGCTCATAATTGCATTTTATGCCTTGCCAACTGCGACCTTTTGTCTTATGCCCCTCTTCGATTTTTATATCTCTTCGTAATTCCGGCTTTAACATTCTTGTAAAAACATTACTCTGTTTTAATGGATAATTATGGAATCTGCAAAAATCAGCATAGCAGTTGTAAAGTTTTGATTTTAGTACTACGTTTTTTGGATCAGCTTCTAGATATGTATCTGCAAACTCTCTTATCGGGTTTTTGCCTTTTGTCATGTAGTCTTTTACTTCTTCAAGTGTTCTATGCGGCGAATACCCATTCTGATCTATTAATCTATAAAGACCTTCTAAAGCCCAGTTAAAAAGCCCGCTCATTTCTTTTTGCGTGGTTATGTCTTTTATTATGTTTGGATTCTTTGTATTTTCATCAAAAACATTACTATATTCGATTACTAGCCATCTACCATAATAAGCATCTGTTTTTACTTCCGTATCTGGTATAATATTGCAGCTAAATGCTAATTTTGCGTAGTTCCGAAAATAAAAAGGTTCTTGGTATATTTTCCTTGCAGATATTCGATCATTACCTGTTAATACTAAAAATTTTTGTATTTGTCTTATACTCGAGCTTCCAATATCTCCATATATGTTTGCATATTTTCCGTATAATTCAGCTGGCGCATATTCGTTTTTACAAATATCGTGAAGTGTTAAATTGGTTATGTTGCGTTTTCCTAAAAATTTCTCAAGTAATCGAAACTCTTGTGTTTTACCTGTATTTGTGCCCCCTACATTCAAAAGACCTTTTTTAAATTTATAATCTCTATGTAGGCAATCTCCGTAAAATTCTTGATTTATCCTTATATCATCTAAGTTTAGTAAGTCCTCTTTAAATTTTTTGATTTTGTCTATTTTTGCCTCCGGATCATAATTTATTGGTATTTCGTTTAAAAAATAGTATTCGGGGCTATGCGGTCTTAATTCCTGTGTATCTATGTCAAAAATACCATTTTCCAGATTTATTAAATTTAACGAGGGTTCAAGCTCTTCTCTTTTTATATATGTATAATTTTTTACAAAATCGACAACTTCTTGTTTTTTATGCTTTGATGTAAAATCGTCAAGATAATAACTAACTCTGTTTTTTAACGTCTGCATCCCTATAGGCTCGTAATACGATCCATTGTATACTAAAATCTCTTGGTTATCCTCTGTTACTATGTAATGCCTGTCATCTCCTTTTAGTAATAATTTTCCCAGATTGGCGCAATTAATTCCAGTAATGGCTTTTATTTCTTCTTTGGTTAACCGGTCTTTAATTGTTTTTGTTTGTATCGCTTCATACTGTTCCAATAACTGAAACTGTGGGCTATCTACCGTTAAAGTCATTGTCGCCTCCGTCATCATGTTGGTTAAAAATCCTGTCTGTTACAACATAGAGTTTTTTGTCGCTTTGTTTAACATATACGATTCTAAAATCTGGTATTTTTTTAAGAAATCCCAGCACTTCGATTATTGTCTCTTTATCCGCATTGCCTATAATTCCTACACTTACCATTTTCTACACTCCTATTGTTTTGAAATTCAAATTTAAAAAATCCACATCGTTTAAGGTTGTAAATAGCCCGATCTAATCGTTGGGCTGTTATGTTCCGGCATTTAATCCTAAGATAGCTAGAAGAATTATCCATTATCCCCCTCTAGTTGTTTTGAAAAATCATTGATCTTGTTTAAAACAATGTCAAAACCTTCCTTAGCTGTTAGATTGTTATCCTTGCAAAATTCTTTGAAATCATTACTAGAAAAATTATAATTTGGAGGCATTTATTGAGCCTCCTTTAGATATTTTGCAACAGCAAAGCGTATTTGCTCTACTATTGCAATACCCTCTTTTTCTTTAATTTCTTTTAGCCCATTGTACTGACTTTCTCTAAGGGTAATCGTCATCCCCTTATCGTTAGTGTTAAGCTTTTTAATCATTTTTACGTACCATGAAGTAGGTATTTTTGAGATACTTATATATATTACCTAAACTATTAAGCAAATTATGTTTAGCACTAAGAGGTTTTAAAAAATGGTTAGAGATTTTATTGATTTAGTTACGTTAGATGATTACGGGAGTATTATTTATTTAACATCTCTTTTTCAAGAACCAAAAAATAGGGGAAAAAATAACACAGATAAAGAATTTGGGTTAGAGCAAATTCATTTTAGATATGCTTTACAAAAAGATTTTAAATTTCCTAATAAATGGATTAAAAAAGAAAGGGAAATAAAAAATTTTTTTGGTAATAAAATAAATCCTTTATATAACGATCAAACAATAGTCAAAAACTCAATTAAACCAGGTAATACCCTTAGTATGATTTTAAAAAAACTAGTTTTTGATTATAAAATACTTGAAAGAGAAAAAAAAGGAAGTTCATTTAGATATAGTATTTCAAAAGAATATAGGGGAAAGACAATTGCAAAAACGGTAAAACATGAAATAGATTTGTTTACAGGAAACGAAATTATTCATAATATTTTTACACCTGAAGTTATGAAAGAAAAATTTCCAGAGTTGCCTTATGATACGTTTGTTAATTTAGTAACCTTTGGTATATCAGAAGAATTTTTTGATAGTTTAGATAAAAAAGAGCAAGAAACGCTTGTTGACATTGTAATTGAAATTTATCAAAATGTTGCTTTATTATCAAATTTTAAGCATCATAAAACTGGAAGAAAAGAGCCTTTAGCTATCTTTGTTAATTCTAAAGTTGCGGATGAAAAATTACAAAAGCAAATTAAAGAAATACTAAAGAAAAAATAATTATTTTTGTTTTTCTAAATTTTCAAGTTTTTTTCGCATTTCTTGCATTTCTTTATACATCATTTGATAGATTTTGTCCGTACTCATTGTTTTTTGTACGCCTAATCCAATATCAACCGCTTTGGGTATTTCATCTTGTTTATTTAGA
>CAZFFN010000162.1:0-49675 GCA_964518165.1 uncultured Thermoplasmatales archaeon | reverse complement strand
ATATAGGTCAGCTAAATTTTTCCTCATTTGCAGACGACCTGATACCACCTTCAAAAGTAACAGGACTCACAGTCACAGATGCAAAAGATGGAAAGCTAGATCTATCCTGGAATCCAGCAACAGATAACACCGCAGTAGACTTTTACAATATATACTCAGGTGAAGATGATTATTCAGAACCCCTTGCAACAGTTACTCATCCAACAACCACATATCAACATACAGGCCTTAACAATAACCAAGAATACTGCTACAAAGTAAGCGCAGTAGACACATCAAACAACGAAGGAGAAAAATCAAACACAGCATGCGGAACACCAACAGAGATAACTATACAGAATAACCCGCCATATAAACCATCAGACCCAACTCTAGAAAACGATTCAACTAATGTAGATTTAAACCCAGAAATAAGTATTTATGTTGAAGATCCAGATGATGATAACTTAAAAGTAGATTTTTTCAACGCATCAGATGATTCGATAATCGGTTCATTAACTGATGTTGAAAGCAGCACTTATGCAACTATGATTTGGAATGATCTTTCATATAATATGACCTATTCATGGTATGCAAAAGCTAATGACTCTGAATATTCAAACACTTCAGACATATTCTATTTTAAAACTAAAGAAAAACAAGAAATTGATAATCCACCAGAGATAAATATAACCTTTCCAAAGAAGGGAGGAATATATTTCAAAGATAAAATTTACCTAGAAGACTATTTTAAAACACCATTTATAATCGGCAACATCACAATAAAAGCAAATGCAACTGATGATCATGGTATAGACAAAGTAGAGTTCTATATATCAAGTATTAATGATATGGATGGAAATCTTATTGGAAATGCTACAGAATATCCCTATACTATAAACTGGGAGACAGATGGATTTAGACTAATTCATTTGTATTCAATAAAAGCTGTTGCATATGATAACTCAGGAAATACATCATTTGATGAAGTACCAATTGTTAGAAAATTTTTCTAAAAAATAACAGAGATTTTTATATAAGGGAAACTAATTACCCAAAACTATACAGTTTTGTAATTAGGAGATATTTATGAAAAAAAGTAAAAAAAATAGATGCGTTCTTACAAGTGTAATTGAAACAGAACTGGACGTTTTAAAAAGACATGTAAAGGTTTTAAAATCATTAAAAGAAAATCAACCAATAGGAATAATCAAATTATCCGAAGAAATAGATTATCCACAGCATATGGTTAGATACTCACTAAGAATTCTAGAGCAAGATGGACTAATAGAGCCGTCACCACAGGGAGCAGTAACAACTGATGAAGTTGAAAAAACAGAAGATCAATTAAAAGAATCACTTAAAAAAATCAATAGTATAGTAGATGAATTAATCAAAACACTTGAATAATAGATATATATTACCAGTTTTTTGTTTTTAAAATATCATTTGCCGAGGTAACTCAGTTGGGAGAGTGCACGGCTGAAGACCGTGATGCCGTGGGTTCAAGTCCCACCCTCGGCATTTTTCAAAAATATTTCTATAATATACATATTCACTTACATCATTCTATGCATAATCTAATACATATAAAATATAAATAGGTAGAAAAATATTTTTATATCGGGATGCATAGATGGATAACCCTTTCAAAAATATTGCAGGGTTTCTCAGTAGTTTGAAAAACAAAGAAATAAAATTTAACCCAAAACCTTGGAAAACTGAAGAAACAGTTTCTACAACTACAAATGTAAATGTAGCAAATGACACATTTGTTGATTTACATGTGGAAGTTGCAAAAAAAGTAGATACTTTAATTGCTGAAATGGATGGAACTGACGATACCGAGACAGACACAATCTTTGGAAAAGTTAAATCAACATTAAAATTCTAAACAAATAACTGAGATAACACCTAAAAAAATAAGAAATACAAATTAATAAATAAAAATAAATCTAAAAAATTTTATATACTTACACTTGTTACAAAAAGATAGAGGGATGCTAAGGAGTAAGATAGATTTAGTTGATGGGTAAATATATTTAATCTTAAATTAGGAAGGGATAAGTTTTGTATCTAAAAGAAGTAAGAATGGAAAATTTCAAATCATTTGGAAAAAAACTTACTGTTCCTTTTTTCCCAGGTTTTACAGCAATAACTGGTCCAAATGGTTCAGGGAAAAGTAACATTGCAGATGCAATACTATTTGTTTTGGGTCCAAAAAGTAGTAAAGTAATGCGTGCAGGAAGGCTCACTGATCTAATCTTTAACGGCGGTAAAAAAAGAAAAACACCTGCTAAACACTGTAAAGTTTCATTAGTTTTTAACAATAAAGCTAGAAAAATGCCTGTTGATGATGACGAAGTAGTTTTAACACGAATGATCAAAAGAGCTCCCTTGAAAAACGATCCAACTAATTATTATAGTAAGTTTTATGTTAATGGTAAAAGTGCAACTTTTTCAGATTTTGAAAAAATCCTTTCACATGCAAGAATGGCAGGTGACGGGTATAACATTGTTAAACAAGGCGATGTCACTAGCTTAATTGAGATGGGTGGGGTTGACAGACGAAGAATAATTGATGGTATTGCAGGAATAAGTGATTTTGATAGTGACATTAAAAAAGCAGAAAAAGAAAGAACAAATGTTGATGAAAATCTCGATAGAATAAAAATTATTTTAAATGAAATAACCTCTCAAATATCTCAACTTAAAAACGATAGAGATGAAGCATATAGATATAAAGAACTAAAAGAACAATTATATGAAACTAAAGCAAAAATATCTTTGAAAAAAAAACAAGATGTTGAAAGTCAGATTGGTGAAATAAATAAACAAATAAGTTCATATGAAGAACAAAAAGAAAAACTAGATGAAAAAGCAAAAGAACTGAAAAAAAACTATTTAGATAGTCAAAAAAAACTTGAAGAAATAGAAACAAAAATCGGTGATGTAGGCGGAGATGAAGTAAAAGAAATAAAAGAAAAAATTGATACGATTAGAACTGAAGAAGTAAAAATTGAAGAAAGAGTAAATTACTCCAATACTGAAATAAAAGAACTTCAGAATGAAGTTACAGATTTAAAACAAAATCTTGAAAATTTTAAAAATGAATTAAATGAAAATAAAGAAAAACAAGAAAATTTAACCGAAGAAATAGAAGAAAAACAAAGTATTTTAACAGATAAAGAAAAAGAACTTAAAGAAATAAAAGAAGATATCGCTCAAACTGATGACAAATCAATGGATCTAGCCCATGACTTATCAAAGATGCGAGAAGAGTACAACGAGAAAAATAGTGAGATACATGAACTAAAACTTAAAAGAAATCGTTTCACTGATAAAATAGAGAGTCTTGAAACTCAAATTGCTGAACTTGAAGAGACTAAACAAACCTATGATTTTGAAATAAAAGATATTAACTGGCAGATTGATGAAAACAAAAAGGAACACTCTGATAAAAATAAAAAAACAAAAAACCTTGAAAACAAGCTTTTCAATAAAAAGAAAGAAGAAAGCGAAATAAACGAGCAATTAAAAGACATTGAAAATAATATTAGAAGACTACAGAGAGAACAAACCAAGCTTCAAGCAGAGCTTGATGCCGCAGAATCAATACAGGGAAAATATAATAGAGCAGTTAATGAAGTTTTAAAAGCAAGAAACACAAAGACTCTTGATGGAATAATTGGAACTATAGCTGAACTAGCTAAAGTAGATGAAAAATATCAAACAGCAGTTGAAACTGCAGCAGGAGCTAGAATGCAGTCAATTGTTGTAAGAGATGATAAAACTGCTTCAGATGCAATTAGTTTTTTACAGAAAAATAATCTAGGTAGAGCAACTTTTTTGCCTCTTAATAAAATGATTACAGGTAAACCCCGTGGAAAGCCTATTATCGCCGAGCAAGACGAAAAAGCACACGGCTTTGCAATTGACCTAGTTAAATTCGATGAACGGTACAGAAAAGCATTCTGGCATGTATTTAGAGATACAGTAGTAGTTGAATCACTAAATGATGCAAGAAGGCTTATGGGCGGTGTAAGACTCGTTGATCTTAAAGGAAGCCTAGTTGAATCAAGTGGGGCGATGATAGGTGGAAGTAAAATAAAAAGCAGATTATCTTTTAGTAAAATAGACAGAAGTAAACTAGAAGAAATCACAAATGAACTAAACAATTCTATCAACCATCAGGAAACTTTGATTGAAAAAATAGAAAATACTAGAAAAGAAATCAGTGAAATTGAAGGAAAACTTGGAAATATAAGAACAATTGGTGAAAAAGAAGTAGAAATAAAGAATTTGGAAGTAAGAAAAAAAGAATTTGATAAGAAAATAAAAATCGTATTAAATGAAATACAAGAAAAAACAAATGAAAAAGACAGTCTTGTCAATAAAAAAACAGAATTAATTGATAAAATAAATGAATACAAAGAAAGACTTTCTGAACTTGACAATATAAAAGAAGAAAAAGGTAAACTACTTCTTAAAGGAACTAAAAAGGAACTAGCCCAAAAATCAAGAGATCTTGAAAAAGAAGTAAACACACTTAATGAAGAAATTCTAAATCTAAAAAGCGAAAAGGAAACATTTGATAAAAAAATTGAACTACTTTTAGAAAGAAAAACTGAAATCGAGGAAAAAATCGAAAAACACAATACAGAAATAGATGAAAACAAAAATAAAATCGAAGAACTAAAAGAAAAAAGAGAAAAAATTAGAGATGAACTAAAGGCTCTTATGAAAGTAGAAGAAAAAATGACTGGTAAAATGAAGGATTTAACTTTAGAAAGAGACAGAATCTATAAAAAAACAGTCAACGTTGAAAATGATCTAGATAAAATAAATACACGCATAGAATCATACTACGATCTAATTTCTAGAGCAAAATACAGACTTCCCACCCTTGACCAAACAATTAAGGAACTAGAGCAAGAAATTAAACTATACAACGTTGAAATAGATGAAGATACTAAACTACCTAATGTTGAATCACTCAAAGACTCAATTAGAACAATTGAGGAATCAATGAAAGAACTTGAACCAGTAAATATGCGTGCTCTCGAAGAATACGAGCATCAAAGTGAAAGAAAAAATAAACTAGATGAAGATGTAAAACACTTAAAGGATCAAAAAAAGAACCTGATAAAACTTGTAAATAACATAACAAAAAAGAAAACAGTTAGATTTTTTGAAGTGTTTGATGCTATAAACCAAAACTTTAAAGATATATATGCACAGCTCTCTGAAGGCGGAGAAGCTGAACTTAAACTTGAAGACCCTGATAACTTATTTGAAAGCGGTCTTACAATAAAAGCTAGACCGCGTGGTAAAAAAGTACTTCTCCTATCAGCTTTATCAGGTGGAGAAAAAAGCATTGCATCACTTGCTTTTATTTTTTCAATTCAGAGATATGACCCAAGTCCGTTTTATGTTCTTGATGAAGTAGATATGTTTTTAGATGGAGTCAATGCTGAGATGGTAAGCCGAATGGTAAAAACACGTGCTGAAGACTCTCAATTCATAATGGTATCACTTAGAAAAATAGCATTAAAAGAAGCAAACCATGTATATGGTGTCACAATGCGTGATACCGGAATATCTGATATGATTGGTAATCTTGATCCTGGCGCAGTTGGTCCAAAAGGTGAAATAAAAACAGAAGGAGGAAAGATGATAAGTGCAGGTTAAAATAGATAACGATGTCATAAACCATCTACTTTTTCATAAATCATTAATCGACGAAAAAGATGATGCAAAAAGGATTAATCAATATATAAAAATGCTTCAGGAAAAACAGGAAAACGACCATATATCAATAGATAATCCTTTTGATAGATCAATTGCTCTAGCTTTTGAACTAGTTACAAACCATCATCTTGATCCCTGGGATATTGATCTAGTAAGTTTTAGTACAATGTACTTGAAAAGAGCAAAAGAAGAAAAAATTGATCTGATAACAGCCGGAAGAATCATTCTACTTGCATGGCGTATACTAAAACTTCAGAGTGAAAACCTAATGCTAAATATGGAAGATAAAGAAGAATCATATGAGCCACTTGATTGGGGGGATATACCACATGAAATGTGGTTTTCTGAAGATGATTCATATTCATATACAAATCTAGTTATGAAAAACCCTAAGCCACCAATTGAAAAACCAGTTAGAAGAAATGTTAAACGAAAAGTTACATTAATTGAATTACTTGATGCATTTGATACAGCTAAAAAAGAAGCAGAAGAGCGAGAAATTCTAGAAAAACAAAGAAAAATCGAAAGTAAAAGAATTACTGAAAAAGCAAGGAAAAGAATGCAAGGGACCGCTCATGAAGATCCTTTAGAAAAAGATATTGAAGAAACCTGGAATAAGATAAAAAACATATCTAAAAAAACAATGATACTTTCTGATATATGTGAAAATAATAATCGTGAGGAAATAATCAGGATTATTATGTCAATTTTGTTTCTTGCTTATGACAATAAGATAACTGTTTATCAGAAGAAGTTTCCATATGGTAATATTTATATTAAAAATAATGGTTATAGTTAGATATTGAGGTAAAAAAAGATGGGTGTTAAAAATAAGCGCCTGGTTGAATCAGTTTTGTTTTCTGCAACAAAACCAATTAGTATTAATGAAATTAAAGATGCAACAGGCCTGGGTAGAAAAAAAATAAAGGAAACTTTAGAAGAATTAATCGATGATTACAATGTTAAAAGAAAAAACGATACATCCATCAAGATTGTTAAAGCTGGAAACAAATATACAATGCAAATAAAAAATAGATATGCTGATAAGTCAACTATGGTCGCTGATCCAGAAATTGATTCAAATCTACTTAAAACCCTCACCCTGATTGCTTTTCATCAACCAATCAAACAATCAAATTTGCGTAGAATGATTGGAGACAAGGCATATGATCATGTCGATGAACTAGCCGGTTTAAAATTAGTTCATAGAACAAAACACAGAAACACATTAATGCTTAGGACAACAAAAAAATTCCCAGAGTATTTTGGAATTGATAGTACAAAACCTGAAGAAATTAGAGCTTTTTTAATGAAACAAGCATCAGATAAAATAAAAAATAATATTTAAAAAAATCTTTTCTAAATCAATTTTTGATAATAACTGTAAAGAAAGATGGATAGAGTTGTAAAATAATTCTTTTAAAGGATAAAATAGAAAGTAATATTTGAGTTGAACGGGGACTAGAAAAAACTCGTTTTTTTCTCATCCTTTCACCTCCTCTCCTTACCACCTTCCCCGTTCAACACTCATTTTCTTTTTAGTAAAATTTAAAGACACTTCCGATATAGTAGTAAATGGATGGATGAAACAATAGACCATTTATACGAAAAAATAAAAGATCTAAAAACAAAAAAAGAATTTAAAAAAGAAATAAAAAAAATTTTAAAAGACTCAGATGAACTATTTGATGAAGACACAGCAGCTCTTTTAATTGTAGATAAATTAGGTAGAAACAACAAAAGTGTAACAAAAATTAAAGACATCGAAGATAAAAAAGAATGTACCATCCTTGGAAAGATTACAAAGATAAAACAACAACGAAACTATACAACTAAAAAAGGATCAAATGGACGAGTTATAAACCTTGAAATATCAGATGAAACAGGTTCATGTAATCTAGTTCTGTGGAACAGAGATGTTGATTTGATAAAAGAGGATAAGATAAAAAATGGAAGTATTGTAAAAATAATCAATGGATATGTGAAAAATGGCTATAACGGCCTTGAAGTAAACATAGGAAAATATGGTTTAATAGAAACAAAAGAAGATAAAGAAATAAAGGTAAAAGAAACTAAAAATTTTATAGAAGGAAAACTAGTAAATATTGAATCTACTAGACCTTTTTTTAGAGACAACGGAGAATACGGCTTTGTTTCAAATATAAAAATTTTACATGAAAACAAGGAAAAAAGAATTACTATATGGGATAAAAAAGTAAAAGAAATACAAAAATTTAAAGTTGGAGACAAAATAAAAATTGAAAATATTGATATCAAAAATAGAAATGGAAACAAAGAAATCCATGTAAACCAGAATTGTGAAATAAAAAAAATCTAACAGCCGCCTTGCTCATATTTTATGTTTTTTTCAAGAGCAATTTCTGCGGATTTAAGTTCTCTACCTAGATACATATAATGCTCAGGATATAAATCTTTAATATTTCTTGCTATTGTATCAGACAGAGCATCTGCTTTTTTACCAACAAAAACCTTTTCAAGCCTGCCCGAAGCAATTTTTTTTTCTTTGTATACGTTAGAATAGTATTCAACTCTAATCTGGTTTTCTTTTTTATCTAGTTCTATTACAAAAAAACCTTTTGGATCTAAAGATACATCTTTTTCAGGGGTTTTAATAGCTTTTATTAACGGCACATTTTTAGTCATTTATCTCTTCACCTACAATTGAAAGATTTTTTAATTTTTCAAACGCATTTTTTCTTGGAATTTGCCTTAGACCACAATCAGGAGCTATTTGACTTATTTTTCCATCAAATATCTCAATTCCTTTCAGAACATGATTTTTGATTTCACCCACACTTTCAACTTTTTGATTATCTGATCTGACTGAACCAAGACATATATTTTTAGATAATGAATATTTTTTAAATTCATCAAATAGGTTTGGTTTTGCTTTGAATTCACATGATAAGATATCAACTGGAAGATCAAGTAGATTAGGAACTATATCTGTTACATCGCCACATACATGTATCCTTTTTTTGATATTGATATTTTTTGTAACATTTTCAATCAATTCATCTGCATAATCTGGATATGAAACAGAAAAAAATGGTTCATCAACACTAACAATATCAACAATTTTTTCTAGTTTTTTTAATTCTTTATTTAACACTTCTGAAAAATCAAAAGCAAGTTTTCTTTCATCATTATAAAACATATCTACACATGATTTTGTAAGAGTATAGGGTCCAGCTACAAGGCCAACAATTTTTGTTTTTTTTGGAATTAATTTTCTTAGATATTTTTGATCATCTAGAGTTATTGGCCCCTTAAACTCTACTTTATCAATTACTTCAGGCCTATTTCTAATTCTAACTCCTTTAATTTTTCTTAAAAAAATATTTACAAATGGATCTTTAGTCTGCCCATCTGAAATTATATCTATTCCTGCATTTATTTGATCCTCTGCTGATTTTTTGATATATTCTTTCCACGACGGATTTTTTTTATGATAAAAGTTTTTTATAAAATCCATATTGTTTATATTAACTGGGTAGGAACCAATCACCGTTGTTTCAATTTTTTTTAATTTAATAAAACTTCCTCCGCGGATGATTTTTGTTTGGTTTTATTCCAAAATAGTTTTCAGCATATTCAGAAATAAGAATATCCTGCCAAGCAATTATTGGTAAAACATATTCAGCGTTTTCAACAGGACCAAAGATTGCAAAATCTCCACCAAAAAGTGGAATATTTACATTTGATGATGCATCAACTACTTTTTTTGCATCCTTAAAATCGTTAAGCCATTTTGATTTTTCTACAACATTATGAATCGCACAACCCGTAGGAAGCCCGTATTCTTCTTTTATAACGGGTATCGCAGATATCGCCGAGCCGCTATAATCGCCAGGCGCCATAGCAGCTGAATCAACTATAATATTTTTTATACCAAGTTTTTTTGATAAATCAAGAAGGCCTGTTTCTGTAAGATTTGCCCCGTTTTCAAGAACCTCTATTTTTCCATCAGGGGTTTTATCCTTAGGATTAAAAGAAACAATTATTGCTGAAGAGGGAGCATTAACTTTAAGTGCATCTCTTTCTTCATCAGTTATTCCAATATGAATTGAATTATAGATAGTTCTATCAAGCATATTTTTTTCTTTTAGATATTTAAGGGTTTTTACTTTTAACTCTGGATCTATTATATCAATTGAAAAAAAATTATCTCCTAAGTTATTTTCGATGAAATCAATTATTTCTTTAACATATTTCTCTTTTTTTATAAAAAAATCAGGAATCGTCGGCATCGAGGTTTTTTTACTCAAGTTTGATAAGTCATCTAATTGTTTCTCTGCTTTTTTAAAATCAGGATTTCCTTTGAAAAAAAATCCAGCAAATAACACAGTTGGATTTCTACCTGGTTGGCCGCCTATTTCAATATCTCCTAATTTATGAGTTATCTGTTTTTTTGTAAATGAAAACATTTATTTTTTCCTCTTTTTTATTTTACCAATATAATCTACAACAATTTTTGAGTGAATTGCTCTTTTATCATGAATTTCTGTTTTGTTTTGTTCTATTTTGATTGCAATATATGGTTTATCTAAAGGTTCAGTTTTTTTCCCCAGTATTGAAGAAATTTTTTTATCAATCAGATTTTTATCAGTAACATTAAGTAAATCAATTATTTTTATTTGTTTTTGAAATCTATCAATTGCTTTTTTATCGAGGTTTTCAATGTAGGGAATTGCTCCTGGTGCATCTATTATTTTATTTTTGTCATTTATTCCATTTTTATTTAAAGCTATAAGTGATTCACCTGATCTATGACCTCTTATTTCGTTTCCACAGACTACTAAAAACCTTATGTGGGGATTTGAAATTACATTTGCAACAATTTTTTCTATACCAATATTTTCTGTTTTTAAATTACCAAATATTGCTACTTTTTCAGATGGGGCATAGTTAATATCTAGTAATACTACTCCAATAGAGCTCTTTGGTTCGCATTCAACAAATTCTCCACCCCAAGGGTAATATTTTTCTCTCATGATTTAATATACCAAATAGAAAGGACGTTAAAATAGTTTTAATTACCTCTACATCACTTTTATAAATACACTAAGGTTACCTTTTAGATAAGTGATTTACATGAGTGGAAAGAGTGAAATTGATAAGATAAGTGAACTGCCGGGTGTAGGCCCTGCAACTGCAGAAAAATTAAACGATTCTGGATATGTTGATATTATGAGCATTGCTGTTGCATCGCCTTCAGAGCTTGGTGATGCTGCAGAGATAGGTGAAGCTACTGCATCTAAGATAATATTTGGTGCCAGAAAATTAGCTGATATTGGCGGGTTTGAAACAGGTTCATCTGTACTTGAAAAAAGATTACAGGTAGGCCATTTAACATCTGGTTCTAAGACATTTGATGAACTATTAGGAGGTGGATTTGAAACCCAATCTATTGTAGAATTATTTGGTGAATTTGGATCCGGTAAAACACAAGTTGCTCATCAGCTATGTGTATCAGTACAGCGAAATAAGGACAAAGGCGGCATGGACTCACATGCTTTTTATATAGATACTGAGAACACTTTCAGACCAGAGCGTATAGTACAAATGTCTGAAGCAATGGAAATGGATCCGGATGAGGTTTTATCAAAGATACATGTAGCACGTGCATATAATTCAAGTCATCAGATGTTACTTGTAGATAAACTTAAAGACTTATCTAAAGAAATTAAATCTAAATTATTAGTTGTTGACTCACTTACTGCTCATTTCCGTGCTGAATATGTTGGAAGAGGAGCACTTGCTGATAGACAACAGAAATTAAACAAACATATGCATGATTTACTTCGCTGGAGTGATCTAAATAATGGTGTCGTATGTGTAACTAACCAGGTAAGTTCAAAACCAGATGCTTTTTTTGGAGATCCAACTAGGCCAATAGGTGGCCATATCGTAGGGCACACTGCTACATTTAGGATATATCTTAGAAAAAGCAAAGGGCCGAAGAGAATAGCAAGGCTTATCGATTCGCCACATCTACCTGAAGGTGAAGCTGTGTTTACTATCACAAAAGAAGGCATTAGAGGTTAAAAAATTTGAAAAACTTTAAAACATAGATGATTTATACCAGATACGGGAGGTAAAAGGATAATGGCATTTACACATGATGGTTGGACATTATATAAAAGAGATGTAACCCTAAAAGGTGGAAGAGAACAAACAATTTATTTCTTCAGTAAAAAATCACCTAAAAGTGGTACACCTTGTGATAAACCAGACAATTACACCGTAGGTGTAAACAAAAGAACAGGTTTACCATATCTAAAAAAGAAATAATTTTTTAGAACTATCGCTGACATAATGTCAGCAATTTTATTTTTTATTTTGTAAAATTCTTAAATACGATGTTATCTTTTCAAAGTTTTAATTATGACTTCAAAAATTGGTTTTATAGTAAATCCTATAGCAGGTATGGGTGGAAGAGTTGGTCTTAAAGGCACAGATGGTGTGTACAAAAAAGCAAAAAAGATGGGTGCAGAAAAAATTGCTGAAGAAAAAGCTGAAAAAACCATTGAAGAGTTCTATAAAAATTATGATTCTAACGATAAGATAGATTGGTACACTTGTAGTAACTCAATGGGAGAAAATATCCTTAAAAAAAACAAAGTAAAAAATATTGATATAGTATATGAAAAAAACTCAAAAGAAACAAGCTCAATAGATACAAAAAAAGCATGCAAAGAATTTCTTAAAAAAGATGTGGACTTAATTTTTTATTGTGGTGGAGATGGTACAACTAGGGATATATACAGCGTTGTAAAAGATAAAATCCCTATTCTTGGAATTCCATCAGGTGTAAAGATGCATTCAGGCGTATTTGGAATAAACATAAAAGCCTCAGCAAAAATCCTACATGAATTTATAGAAGGTAATCTAACAGTTGGTGAAGCAGATATAATGGATCTAGATGAAAATCTATATAGAAAAGGAGAGTGGAAAGTAAAACTATATGGTGTTGCAAAAGGAATCGTAGAACCAACATATGTACAAGTTGGTAAAGCAAGCTTTCAATCAGTATCTGAGGATTATATTAGAGATGAACTAGCTGAACATATTGAAGACGAAATGAAAGAAAACTCTGATTATTTGTATCTTTTTGGCTCAGGTGGAACAATCAATTATATCTCAAAAAAATTAGAGATAGAAAATACAATTCTTGGTATCGATGCAATATACAAAAATAAAAATATCGGTAAAGACCTAAATGAAAAAAAGATTCTTAAATTAATAGATACATATTCTAAAGCAAAAGTTATTTTAAGTCCTATCGGCGCTCAAGGTTTTATTCTTGGACGAGGTAATCTACAGTTAAGTCCTGAAATTATTGAAAAAATAGGTTTAGATAACATCATAGTTATTTCAACACCTACAAAAATTAAAGCAACACCAGTGCTCAGAGTTGATACAGGCGATGAAAAACTTGACAAAAAATTCCAAGAAAAAGAATATATTATGGTTGTTATTGGATATAGATTAAGTAGAGTTGTAAAAATTCAAACCAACAAACTTTAATATAGACTTTTGTTACTGGAAAAACAATAAGATTTATTGATAAATAGGGAGGAAACAAAATTTATGAAAGAACAAACAGAATTTTTAAAAAGAGAATATGAAAAATTAAAAGAAAGAGGCGAAACCTGGACAATTAGAAGTTTACTAGGCCCTTCTAAACCTCATGTTAATGTTGAAGGTAAAGAATGTATAATGCTTGCTTCAAATAATTATCTTGACCTTGCTAATCATCCGAAGTTAAAAGAAGCAGCAATTAAAGCAGTTGAAAAATATGGCGCAGGAGCAGGATCAGATTGGTCAATTGCTGGTAACATGGACATACATATTGATCTACATGAAAAAATCGCTGAATTTAAAAACACTGAATCCGCAGTTACTTTTCAAACAGGTTTTGCAGTTAACGCAGGAGTAATACCTCAACTAGCAGGTAAAGGAGATATCTTAATTTCTGATGAGTTAAACCACGGAAGTATAATTGATGGAGTAAGACTCACAAAAGCAGACCGAGGCATATATTCACATTCTGATATGGGTGAATTGGAAAAAGTTTTAAAAGATGCAAGTAAAAAAGATTACAGAAGAGCGATAGTTATTACTGATGGTGTCTTTAGTATGGATGGAGACATTGCAAAAATGGATGAGATATACAAACTTGCAAATGAATACGGCGCTATGACATATGTAGATGATGCACACGGAGAAGGAGTTCTCGGGGATGGATACGGCATTGGAAAAGAATTCGATCTTGAAAAAGAAATAGATTTTCAAATGGGTACCTTTTCAAAAGCACTAGGAAGTTTTGGTGGAATGTTTGCAGGTAGCAAATATCTAACAAAATTTGCTTTTAACACAGCTAGAACATGGCTTTTAAGTGCAGCTTTTCCACCACATGTCGCCGCTTCAAACATTGCAGCATTGGATGTAATTAAAGATGAACCAGAAAGAATAAAAAAACTATGGGATAACACAAAATACTTTAAAAAAGAAATCGAGAGCCTTGGCTTTGATACTGGTAACTCACAAACACCAATAATTCCAGCAATGATAGGAGATAGTAAAAAAGCTCAAGAACTAGCTAATAAAATGTACAAAGAAGGAATTTTTGCACTAGCAATTGTATTTCCAATGGTTGCTAGAAACAAAGCAAGAATTAGAAACCAGATGAATGCAGGAATGACAAAAGATGATTTAGATCAAATATTAAGAGTTTATGAAAAACTTGGAAAAGAGTTAAAATTAATCTAAAAAACTCTTTTTTTAATTTTTATTTTTGATTGGTATGAAAAAAGTTAAACTAAACCATATCGCTTTGCAATTTAAAAGCAAAGAAAATGCAGATACATTTTTTAGTGATATACTAGGGATAAATAAAACCAAGGAATTTGAATTATCAAAAAACTTATCAGAAAAAATTTTTGATATATCTGAAGAAGTAAAAGTATGTGTATATGAAAATGAAGATTGTAAATTTGAGGTATTTATTACCGATAGTAAAAATAATTTTTCTTTTAACCATACATGTATTGAAATAGATGATAAAGAAGAAATTATTAGAAAATGCAGAGAAAATGGTTTAGAAGTTAGACTTGTTGAAAAAAACGATAAAACTCTTCTTTTTATAAATGACTTTGCAGATAATATCTATGAAGTAAAAAACTTATAGATTATTTTTTCCACTTACCTTTCTTTTTTTGTTGGAGTACTCTATCAATTATTGTTTTTTCATCGGCTTCTACTATTGAATCATCATCATCTTCATTTTTTTTCTGATGTTTCTTTAAGGCATTTTCAATAGCTTTGCTATCGGCTTCAACAATAACTGCTTCATCTACATTTTTTTCTTTATCTTTAGATTCTTTATCAGATTCGTGGTTTTTTTCTTGAGAAGCATCATCTTTATTTGCTACTTCAAAAACAGCAGGCTCTTCATCTTGTTTTTTATTATCCTCATTTGCATCATTTTCAACATCCGCAGGGGCATGTTCTGCCGTTATCTCTTTTTTTATAGATTCTTTTATTTCTCCAATATCTCGCGCAGGTTTTTCGGATTGTTCTTTTAAAGATTCTTCTTTCTTCGGGGTGCGAGATGATAAATTACTCTCTTTATTGAATGCATCTGACTTGTTATTTGTAGGGACAAGAGAAAAGGCTTCATTGAGAAAATCTTTTTCTTCAATAGTAGGCATCCAAAAATATTCATTATTTTCGATGATTACATTTGGAGCGTTATTATCAAAATGTGCTACAATATCAATTTTTCCAGAGTTTTTGTTTTTATTCAACTCCAGTTTAATATTAACATTATCATCTTTTGCCATATGACTTGATCTCTCCTACAAAAAAATTGTATATTTTATTAGAACTTAATACTTTCTTTTTAAAAACTTAATCTAGATATCATACCCCGAAGCTCTGATCTGTCAATTTCTCTAAAGTTTTTCAAAATATACCATAGCGATATTTCATCATTTTTTTCTTCATTTGATTTATCATTTTCATTTGAACTAATAACTAAGTTATTTTTTGAATATTTATTCATATAAATATCGCCGTCTTTATTATCAGATATTTCACAATCAATTATCCTGTTATCAGATGAAGAAGAAAAATAAATCCCGTTTACTTCATTTTTGACTATTTTACAGCTCTCTATTCTGTTATTATCATTTGATGATGCAATTGCATCAATTCCAGTATGTGTATTTTCATAAAACTCACAATTCTTTATAATGTTATTTGACGAATATTGTAATTCAATCCCATCACAATTTTTATAAAATAAACAATCTATTATTTTGTTATTGTTAGATTCATGACCTTTCCATCCAAGTAAGGCTATTCCTTCATCTTCACAATATCTAAATTCACAATTTTTTATCGTGGAATCAGATGACCAAACTGCGATTCCAACAGGTGTTTCATATATATCACAATTTTCAATTTCTATATCAGGAGCAGTTATTTTTATGCCTGTAGTATAGAGGCCGGGAGCTCGATTTACAATACCAAAATTTTCCATTTTAATATTTCGAGCTCCCAATCGGACGGCGTATTTATTTTTGTTAGAGATGGGGCACAATATTGTGTCTTTTTTATCCTCTCCCACGAGGTAAATATTTTTTTTAACATCAATAATTTCTTCATATCTTCCACTTTTAACTAGGATTTTAGTTCCAGAAGAAGCATAATTTATTGCTTTTTGAATAGAATTAAAATCTTCATCGTTGTTTTTATCAACAACTATTATTTGCTGAGTGGATTTTTTTTGGTTAAGACTCAAAGCATTAGTGTTTATTGTTGAAAACAATGCTAATAAAATAATTAGCACAGCTAACATTGTAATTACTCTTCCACTTCTTCTCATCTTACCAACCACGTCAGCACATATCGTGATATGTACTAACATGATTGTTTCTGTTTTGTAATGTATTTAAATATTATCTGAGAAAGTAACAAATTGGAAAAATAACATTTACTTTAAAATAGAACCATCCATGCTTTTACAATCAGATAGAAATTTATCAGCTATATCTTTATTGCATTCAAAGGATAAAGTTACAAAATCACCGTAATTAATATCATAAACATTTGCTTTTTCATAAATTTTTGAGACAAGGAATTGTGATTTACTGTTCATAGGAAGTCTTACAGAATGCCTTTCTAATTTTGGTAAAGAATCATAAATAACATTGATCAAGTTATCGATATTCATCTTCTTTTTAGCTGAAATTGTAACAATTTTTTTATCATTACAAATCGGAAAAGACTTGATTTTATCTAATTTTTCAAAAACATCTGATTTAGGTAATAGATCGACCTTATTTAGTGCAAGTATTATCGGAGATTCAACACCAAGATCAATTAATTCATTTAGTGAAACATTCAACTTATTTTTTAAAACACTTAAATCTTCAGAAAAATCAACTACTAAAATAACAAGATCAGCAACCTTTATTTCTTCAAGAGTCGAATGAAAAGCATCAACTATTAAGGCCGGTAAATTTTCAATAAATCCAACAGTATCAGTAAGTAAAATTGGAATATTAATATTATTTATCTTTCTAGTTGTAGTTGATAATGTAGAAAAAAGTTTATTTTCAACTTTGACCTCTTCATCTGAAAGTAAATTCAATATACTACTTTTTCCAGCATTTGTATAACCAGATAATGAAACAAGATAAAAACCACTTAAATGTCTGTGTCTTCTTCTAAGCTTTCTTTCATTTCTAAAAGAATCAAGGTTTTTTTTTATTTTTTTCATCTGTTTTTTAAGATTCTCATAATAATCATCAACCTGATACTCCCCACCAGCCATAAAACCAGGATGTTCACCTGCTCTAGCCCTATGGATTAGTTCTCTAACAAAAGAGCGTTGATATTGAAGCTGAGCAAGTTTAACCTGAAGGCGTGCTTCCTTTCTATCAGCTCTTTTTTCAAATATATTCAAAATAAGGTTAATTCTATCAAAAACATTTACCTTAAATATTTTCTCGAGGTTAAACCACTGAGAAGGCTTTAACTCCCCGTTAACTAAAACTAAATCAATTTCTTCAGAGGAATCTTGAATAAAATCTTTTATTTCATCAATTTTACCAGTACCTAAAAAAAGATTAACATCAGGATTTTTTCTATTCTGGATAAAAGTTTTAACTACATCATAACCTAAGGATTTTGATAAATCCTTTATCTCTTTAGTATCAGAAACAATTGAAAGTACAATAGCCTTCTTACCATTTAACATTTAAGCTAAAGATGTAGAACTTACTTATTAAACCTAAGGCTTATCTATTTATATTTAAGATATTGGCATTACAAAAAACCAAAAAACAATAATAAATATTGCAAGAACTAAAGCAAATATAGTATTTAACTTACTTTCTAATTCTTCTGAAATCTCTATTTTACATCCCTCCACTATCCAATAAAAGAGTAGGATATAGATATAAAACATTTTTTTGTAGGTGTATATGTACATGAATAATTAGAAACATTAAATAAGTATAGGGCCTAGATTTTTTGGTGGAGATGAAAAATGAAAAGTTAAAAATAACTTTACAATTTCAATTATCTAGACCCTAGAAGGGTTTGTATAGAGATGTTTTATAAAAAAGTTATGAAATATTTAATTCAAGATAAAAAAATTAATTATCTTTATTTTTAAACCATTTAAGAGTTGTAAAAAAACGTTGTATCGCAGTGAAATTACCAACAACTGCAAAATAGATTAAAACCCATTCAAGAAGATTAAATGTGTATATTTGAGAAATACCATACAATAATAAAAAATGTTGAATTATTGGTGCAAATATCAATAAAACAATTCTATCTGCTCTTCCTAATAAACCTGAATAATTTCGTTTATATCCAATGGCCTGGGCTTGAGTTCCCATGTAACTAGTAAGAAGCATACCAACTACAGCTAATAGACCAATACTTGGATATCTACACCAAGCACTAAGTGCAAGAGCGCCGACAATGAGCACATCTGAATATCTATCAAGGGCATGATCTAAAAAATCACCCTTTTTAGATGCTTTATTGGTTAATTTAGCAACTTTTCCATCAAGTGCATCAAACAAACCATTAAGAAAAATAAAAATTGAAGCAAAAATAAGAAAAAAATTATAAAGTTCTAGGCTAGGTTGTGAATAAAAGAAAAATAATCCTGCTAAAAATGCAAAAAGTAAAGATAACCAAGTTAAAACATCGGGACTTACATTTAGAAATATTTTTGCAAATTTCGAAATAATCGGATCAACATTTTCCCGTTGATTATCTAAAACCATTTTATCCACCCAAAGGATTTAAAAATCCTTCAATATCTCCTCAGACCAATCTATATTACCTATTTTATAATTTTTTATATTTTTAAAATCATTTTTAATAAAATTTATAATAATTTCTGCTACCTCATCTACATCATAGGTCGAGGTATCAATTTCATAAATATCCTGTACATTGTGTAATGTAACTACTTCAGATAGTATAACATCAAGAATCTCTGCTTCAATATTTTCTTTAACTTTTTCTTCTTTCCAATTTTTCTTCCCTAAATTTTCCTTTAACTTTTTTGGGTTACAACGAAGAATAATTACTTTATCTAACTTAGAAATAAGATGAGAAAGATGGCTATCTATGAACACTATGCCCTCTGATCTAAATTCATTAAAATATTTGTTCAATTTATCAATATCAACAATATTTGAATCACGTTTTTTATCTTTACCAGTTATAAAGGATTTTTCTAAAGCAGCTTTATTTAAATCAATTACTCTATATCCTTTTTTCTCTAGTATTTTTGAAACAGAAGTTTTACCAGTGCCCGGTGTACCTGTTATAGCAATTAACATCTCTAATCTATCTTAAAATAATCATAACCGCGGAAGTTATCTTTGAAACAATACTGCAGCACCTGGAAATCTTTTCTGAATTCTTTGACATCCTCTTTTATTTTCGAAGAATCTTCCTTATCAAGTAACGCTCTCTTATAAAATTCTGCAATTTCATCCATCTCATGCTCTTTCATACCAATTCTAGTTAATTCTGGAGTGCCAAGTCTAAGACCAGATGGATTCATTGGATCTTTATCACCCGGTATTGTGTTCATATTTGTAATGATACCTGCATCTTCTAAAATTACAGATGCTTCTTTTCCTTTACCCTGGCCTACTGATAGAAGTATTTGGTGTGACTCAGTAAAACCTAGTTTTTCTCCAAACACTTTAAAACCTCTCTCATGAAGAGATTGAGCTAAAGCCTTAGCATTTTTAATTGTTTGTTTAGCATATTTTTTTCCAAATTCAAGGTGTTCAGCAAATGCTATTGCTTTTGCTGCAACGTGATGAAGATGATAAGAAGAGGTTACACCTGGAAATATTCCAAACCCTAGGCGCATTAAAAATTTCTTGTCTTCATCAGTGTCACCCTTATGATCTGATAATACCATGCCTCCTTGAGGACCTGGTAGTGTTTTATGAGTTGAACCATTCATTACATCAGCACCTTCATGTAATGGATCCTGGAATTCTCCACCTGCTATTAATCCAAGTACATGTGCTGCATCATAAATTAGATGTGCTCCTACATCATGCGCTGCCTCAGCAATTTCTTTGATTGGACTTGGGAAAAGAAAAACTGATCTACCATTTAGACAGAGTTTTGGTTTAACTTTTTTAATTAGTTTTACTGCCCCGTCGACATCTATATTCATTTCTTCATCGTTAAATGGATAAGATATAAGATCAATGCCACGAACTCCTGCTCCACCCCATTTACCGAAACTTATATGAGCACCATTAGCAAGATCTAAAACAACAGCTTTTTCACCAGGTTTAATGAGTGCTTTTAAAACTCCGATATTTGCAGTAGTCCCAGCAGTTGGACGCACATCAGCATAGCTACAATTGAAAAGTTTTTTAGCAAGCTTTATTGCCTTTGTTTCAACATTATCAAAAAACTTACAACCTTGGTAATATCTATTACCAGGTGTTCCTTCTGCATATCTACCATGAAAATCTGACATTAACATTTCCTTACAAAGAGGAGATAATACGTTTTCACTAGCAATCATAGGAATAGAATTTCCAAAAAATTCGTTATTTTCTCTGGCTTGTTTTCTAATATATTCAGCTTCTTCAATCCAACTCATGAGACTCACACAGACCCTAAACTAAAATCCTAATAAAAAGGTAATGGAAAAAAGAAAATTAAATCTCAATAAAATCCTTATTTGCTTTTGAAATAATTTTAGCTTTATTGTTTTTTACTACAATATCATCCTCAATTCTAATCCCGCCGAGAGATCTATCATATATACCTGGCTCCACAGTTAAAACCATGTTTTCTTTAAGATCTACATCACACTCAGAATTAAAACCAACACCACCATCGTGAACATCCATACCTAAAGAGTGTCCAGTTGAATGAATGAATTTTCCTTTGAATTCAGTGTTATTGATATATTCACTTACTTTTTCATGGACCGTTTTACCTTTGATTTCCTCTGAAATACTATCTAAGCCAATTTTTTGAGCTTTTAATACAGTCTCATACATCTTTTTTTGTTTTTTTGTAGAATTTCCCATAATAAATACTCTAGTGATATCTGAGTTATATTTTTTGAACGATGCTCCAAAATCACAAAGTATTATATCGCCATTTTTTAGCTTGTAATTCCCATGGCTGTAATGAGGAAGAGCTGAATTTTTTCCAAAAGAAGATATTGTTAAAAAAGCAGGGCTTTCTGCTCCATTTTTTTCAAGTAAATAATCAATTTCAGCAGCTAGTTCATATTCTTTCATACCTTTTTTGGATATACCTGGTATTTTTTCTGCTACTTTATCTGATATTTTGCATGCTTTTTTTATTTTATCAATTTCCTCATTTTCCTTTATCCTTCTTGCATAAGTTAGATTCTCAGAAATATCAACAAATTCTTTTCTAATGAAATTATCTTTAAAAAATTGATATGTTTTATAAGATACCCCATCGTAGTTCACACCGATTTGTTTATAGTTTTTAAGGGATTTTCTAAGAGTATCTAGAAATTCACTTCTTTTCTTGTATATGATTATATTATAATCAGTTTTTTCGGCAAGTCCTGCTTCCAACTCTGAAACAATTAATTCTACCTCTCCATTAGGATAAAGTAAAGCTGTACATCCTTCAAAAAGTCCTTTATCAATACCAGTTACATAAAAAAAATTTGTATCAATAAATGGTTCTGATCCATTCTTTATAACTATTAAATCAGCTTTGTTACCTTCTTGACTAAAAATATTTTTTATCCTTCTCTTCATATCCATATTAGTCATCCAATAGACTGCAAAGTAGGTTAAAATAAAAGGGAAATTTTATATTTTTAACTGGATTCAAAAGAATAAATTTATTTGTATTCTTTTATTAAACTATGCAATGAATCAAGATCTTTTCTGATAGTTTCTACTTGCTGCATTTTTTCATTTTCAAAGTTTTGTAAGATCTTTGGCAAAGGTTTAGTTAACTTATAGATATGGACTGGACGGCCCTTACCCTTCTTTTTGAGGTCTCTTTTTTTTGCCCATCCTCTACGCCTCATTTCTTGCATAGCTACACTGACCTCAGGTTGACGGAGATCTGCACCCTGCTCGACCTCTGCTGATCTGCATTCCTCTACTTGAGAAATAAACATTAATGTCTTTGCTAGATTCTTTGGCATCCCAAGATCCGCGAATAATTGTACTGCTTTATCGTCTTTTTCATCCAATACAAATGACCTTTTACGCTTCATATTCTCCTCAAATATCTTAATCATTCGACAGTATTTATATTTTTCTTATTTTTTCAAAAACAGGAGGGAATTTTATTTATAATAATTTCTTATTTTAATTTTGCTTTCACTCAACATTTTTTTAGCAAGTTCATCAGGGTAATCTCCAGAGTAAACAACTTCTTTAACACCTGCATTAATTAGCATCTTTACACATACCACACAAGGCGTATTTGTACAATATAATACAGAGTTTTTTATAGAAACGCCAAAGACTGCTGCCTGAATTATTGCATTTTGCTCAGCATGAAGCCCTCTACATAGTTCATGCCTCTGGCCAGACGGGACGTTCAATTTTTCTCTCAAGCAACCTACTTCAGCACAATGAGCAAGACCTTTTGGTGCTCCATTATAGCCTGTGCTTAAGATATGTTTGTCTTTTACAAGAATAGCGCCTACTTTTCTTCTTAGACATGTGCTTCTTTTCGATACAACGTGAGCCATCTCCATAAAATATTCATCATATGTTGGTCTCTTCCCCATAATAAATCAAACTAGTTATATAGATAAAACATAAGAACATTATGATTTTGTAAAGTTTTTATTTAGGGTTAAAATTAAAAAGAGTAGTTACATATCTATTACTAGATTTTTATTATGGAGACGGATCATTATGGGAAATAGATACGGCATTTATCAAACAAGTCCAAAAAGTTGTGTTTTTTACAAACAAGATGAAGATGGGAATCAATCTACATTCAATATTTTTAAAACCAATACAGAAGGCGATAAAGAACAAATTGCTGCTTTTATAGATAACGAAGGGATGAAAACTGAGAGTTGGTCTAAAGAGGAGGTAAACAAAGTAGAAGATGTGCTTGATGCATTTGGTGGATGGGCAAAAGACGCTCCACTAATGTTTGAACTCGAAGCACATAAAAGCATTGGACAATGTTTAAGTTCAAGTATGAAAAAAGAAGATTAAATTATTTTTTTAATTTAACTTCTATTTTTTGAAAATCATTTGGTACAAAAGAATTTTTAAAAATTTCTTTTGCTTCTTTTAAAATCTCTGAATTATTCAAATATCTTGGAGAAATATGGGTTAAATAAAGATTTTTTACACAGGCTTTTTTTGCAATTTCAGCAGCTTCACTTGCTGTTGAATGACCGTATTCACCTGATATATCTTTAAATTCATCTGAAAAAGTAGCTTCATGTATTAGTACATCTGCGTTTTTTGCATATTTTAATGTGTTCTCAGTAGGTCGTGTGTCACCGGAAATTACTATTTTTCTACCTTTTCGGGTAGGACCTAAAACCATATCCGGTGTAATCTTCTTACCATCTTCAAGTTTAATATCCTCTCCTTTTTGTAGTTTCGAAAACAAAGGACCTTCAGGAATACCTAACTCAAGAGCTCTTTTTTTATTGAATTTACCTGGCCTCATATCTTCAACTAGTGCATATCCATAAGATGGAACCCCGTGGCTAACAGAGAAAGGAACAATCTTATATCCATCAAAGTTTTGTTCTTCCTGATTATCTATTTCATGAGCTATTATTTCATAGGTAGGTCTAAAATAACCTAATCTTAGTAGCTTTTTTGTTAAATCTATCATGCCTGAAGGCCCGTATATATGAAGTGGTTTTTCTCTATCATTAAGTTGCATTGTTTGAATAAGCCCTGGAAGGCCTAAAAAATGATCACCATGAAAATGAGTGATAAATATCTTTGATATTTGCATGTAGCTTAGTTCTGATTTCTGAAATTGACGTTGTGTTCCTTCCCCGCAGTCAAAAAGTATTATTTCCTTTCCTCTTTTAATTGCAATTGAAGTAACGTTTCTTTTGACAGTAGGCCAGCTACCCCCAGTTCCAAGAAATATAATGCTCATCTGTGTCATAATATAGAGGGGATTGTAATATATTGTATAATATTTATGGTTCTTTTTTAAAAACCACAAAAAAACGAGTTAGGCTTCTATGTGCCCTGAACTCATGTATCTTTATTAATTTTAGATATTTTTTTGCAGTAGATATATATCTTTTATCTGATAGGCCAATTACTGCTTTTTTATTGTCCTTTAAAACATTTGCAATCATTTTAAAGGACCTATCATATAAAATACTCATATCTTCTCCTTTTGTAGTAGTAGATTTACCATATGGAAGATCAGTTACAACTGAATCAACTTTGTCTATATATTTATCAATCGAACCTATATCTGATAAAAAAATTTTATAATCCTTGATATTATAGAAATCCAGGTTTTCTCTGCAGCCCTCAATCATTTTTTCTTCAATATCTGAACCCAATAATTCTAAGCCTATTAGTCCTCCTTCTATAAGAATCCCGCCTGTCCCACAAAAAGGATCAAGTAAAGTATCTTTTTTCCTTACACCGGATAGATTAACTAAAACCCTTGCAATTTTTGGATGTAGCGATATTGGCGAGAAAAAAGGCCTGAACTGCGCTTTTCTTTTTTCAAATTGTGTTCTATTTAGCTTATATAGTTTTAATCCTACATATATCTTAGAATCAGTAATTAAAGCTCTTATTTCATTATCAGGATCATCAAGATTTACTTTTTTTCCTTCTGTAAAAACTCCTGCTAGTGTTTTAATTATTTTTTCTGAATCGATCTTTTTAGATCTATTTTTACATTTTATTGCAATAGAACCTGTAAATTCAAATTTTTTTTCAATCGAATTTTTCTTTAATATTTTTAAATCTGGTTTGCAAGAAAATAAAAATTTGTTAATAAAATAGGTGTAGGACAATCTCTTAAAACTTTGCTTCATTTTTACATCTTCATTTGAGTCAATTAATAAAATAGAATGGTTTGACTCTACTATTTTAAAATCAATATTTTCTCCTAAAAGACAACTGATTATTTCTTCTGTTGGAACGGTTTTGTGTTCTTTTGATAATTCAAATAGATATCTCATATTAAATTAAACAGTGTATTCTGCTAAGTATTTTTAAATGTAGCTTTAATTAAAAATGGTGCAATAAAGGTTGTTGAAATGGTCATAAAAATTGTTACAAGAAGTATCTGATTTGCAATTTGGCCTTCTAATATTTTATGAGAAATAGCAGCTGTGACAATAATTAAGGCAAGTTCCATCCGAGGGATCATTCCTACACCTATCTGAAGGGATTCTGTATTAGTTAAACCAGCAATTTTTGCTCCTAGCCCGCAACCTATGATTTTCCCAATTATACTAATAAATAAAACTGCAAAAAATAAAATCAAAAGATAAGTAACTGAAACTTTTCCTAAATCAAATTCATTCCATAGGCTAAGGCCTACATAAACAAAAAATATTGGTACAAAAAGGCCGTATCCAATTGCTTTAATATCTTCGTTTATTTTCCTTGATTTAACATTTTGACCAATTAGGATACCTGCAATAAAAGCACCAATTATACCTGATATACCTGCTTTGATTGCAAAAAATGAATAAATCAATAAAATTGCTAAAGAAATACTTAAAAATGCTTTCGGCAGATGTATTTTTTCACCTAGATCAAGTACTTTATCAATAATTTTTAAACCTAGATATAAGAATATCAAAAAGAATATAGCAATTCTTAATCCAATCCATACTGCACCTATCAATGATTCAGCACCTATAACAAAAGCAAGTAAAATTATTCCAATGACATCATCTATAACAGCACTTCCAAGGATAGTTGCACCTACATCAGAATCTAGTTTATTTATATCCATTAGTGTTCTAACTGTTACACCAACAGAAGTTGCTGTAAGTATTAGACCTAATATTACACTTATTTGAATATTGAAACCTATTAAAATGCCAAATACAAATCCTAAAACAAATGGAACTATGACTCCACCAATTGCAACAAAAGAAGATGCTTTTCCCATTCGTTTTATTTTAGCAATACTTGTATCAAGGCCGGATATGAAAAGTAAAAATAATATTCCAATTTGAGAAAAAAGATAAACAGGATCAATATCAAATTCACTAAAATTCAACAAAGGAAAAGGCAGCTTTTGACCTAAAAACAAAAACTCTTCACCCGAAAAGAATGTTATAATGATTCCACCAAGAATTATACCGGCTAAAACCTCACCAATAACTGCAGGTTGACCGAATTTATGAAATAAAAAACCTAGCAATCTAGCTAATATTAGCGATATAGCAATTACAAGTAATACATTAAATATTAGTTCTAATTCCGTTGGTATCAACCTTCTCCATCATCGATTATTGGTTTGTATTGAGTCGCATTATAATATTTTCTGATTAGTTGATGTAAAGTAAGTTCACCAACTATTTTTTTATCTTTAATCACCGGTAATCTCCTAAGTTTATATTTTACCATTTTTGTTAAAGCATCAATTATCTTTTCATCAGGATTGCAAGTTATTGTCTTATGGCACATTATATCTTCAGCTGTTTTTGCTGTTCCATGTTGAATTGAACTTACATCAGGCATACCAAAAACATATGATGGAAAATGCTTTGGAGCAAGTATAGATAATACATCATGTTCTGTAATTACACCCATAAGCTCTTTTTCTTCTTTGTCTTTTACAACCCATATATGGTTTCTACCTCCGAGGATTGAAAGTACATGATGGACATCACCATCTAATTCAATTAGTGGTAAATCCCATACTCTTTTATCCATTAACTGCTTAACTTTTAAATCATAAAAATCTTTTATTAGTTTATTCTTTTTGGCCATTAATCTTTGTAAACTAAAAAGCGTTATTTAAAAACTACTTAAAAAGAAATTTTATTCTTCATCATCCTTTCTTTTTTTCTTATCTTTTTTTACTTTTTCATCTATTTTCTCTTTTAAATTATCTACACCTTCAAACCATTTATCTACGCCTTCTTCATCTACTTTACCAGTGAGTTTATCAATTTCATATTTAACATCATCAGTTCCTTTAAACCAGTCCTGATTGTTTTTATTAATCTGATTTTTCTTTTTATTAAGTATTTCTTTTGTTTTATCTTCGTTTGTCTTTAATGGCACTATCTCTTTTTCTCTTTTACCACGCGAAATTCTTATTTCTTCAACTTTTGAATCAGGTTTTGAACTTACTCTTAGTTGATCATTTAAACTAGATTCTTTGAAAACATCTTTTTTATTATTTTCAATTTTACTTTCGTATTTATCATTTAATCCATATCGCTCTATCTTTTTCTGATTGGTTATTTCCTGAGCTCTAGCAAAAACTGCTTTTTTTTGTCTGAAATTAACAAAAATAACAACAGCTACAAGTATTACTGCTGCAAAAGCAATGGGTATATATTCGCCATATTCTTCAAAAAAAGCCGGCTCAATATTTACTGCTAGTGTTATTTCTTGCTGTGCATATTCTCCATAGGTGGCTATTATCCTTATTTCATCTCTGTCGCTAGGTGCTTTCAGTATTGCAACACCATTATCATTTGTCTTGTATCCCTCTGATCCAAAAAAGCTTTCTATATATACAGTTACTCCTTCAACAGATTGTTCTCCATCTGTTACGGTTACTGAAAATTTTCTATTTGCTTCTACTACGTGATTTTTTGGTTCAATTTGTAGATTAAGATTGTTAACTGTAATTTTAGATTCTATGGTAAGATTTTCTTTTTTTGCTTTTATTGTAAAATCTTTATCACTTTCAACAGAAGGAGCCTGTAAGATTACTTCTCTATTGTTTTCTATTGTTATTTTATATTCTTTATTATTGAATTCTATTGTTGCGTTTACTATCAAATTATTATAGGTGTTATCTTGATCGAATAGTGAAACTATAAACTCTTCACCTTCATATATCTCAGATATTTCTATACCCTCATCATCTGTTATATAGAGAAATATTTCTGACTCCTCTGCAGATACAGTTAAAATAAATGAATTCATCAAGAAAAAAAATAATATAAACACTGTAATTAGAATAGTTCTTGAGTTACTAGCTTTTTTTTCCATTTTTCTCCTCAGAAGCCACCAAATAATTTTGTTTTTAATATTTTTTAGAGTACAATTAGGTAATATCCATCGTCTACTAATTAAATTTCTCTTATTTACTATTTATAAATATTTCGCCATTTTAGGTTAAAAATCATTTTTTTTCCCAAATATTTATTAAATATAAAATATATTATTATAATGGTAAAAAATCAAAAAAAGGCAAAAATGGTAATTATTGTAAACGAAGATTTATATATAAAAAATATCAAATTAAAATATATAGGTGAGAAAACCGTATGATACTTGCAAAGAAAACTAAAGCATTCATATTTACATTTATTTTATTAATAAGCACATTTTCATTTTTAATTTCCCAGCCAGCCGAAGCACAAGAACCACAAAGCGATCTAATCTCTGAATTATTTGCAATGCTTGATACAGAAAATATTGACTTTGATAATATCCTAACCCAAAATCCTTATAGATTTACATCTGTATGGGAATCAAATGATACAAGAACAATAAAAGGAGATATTGATTTTAGCTTATATTTTTCATCAATTCTAGCAAGTCAACTAAATTTTTTGAATTATCAAGATCAAATAAAAGTATCATTACACAAACTTGAACCAGAAAGTAAAAACCCAGTTACAATAGGTGAAACCGAATTCATAAAACTCACCCCAGAATTTTTAGGAGAAAAAATACAAAATAAAAAAATTGTGTTAAAAGATGTAAATGTAACAATTGATAGCGGCGATTATCTTTTATTCGGAGTTGAAATAAATCAAACTGAGAAAATTATTAGTAAACGATCAGAAGATAAATTTGAAAATAGATTCATACCTATACTAAGAAGAATATCAAGTTATCTAAAAACAAGAGAAGAAAATGAATCAAAAGAAGCAGCTTTACTTATCGATATGATCCTTGAAAATATCAGCGCTTTGAATATAGGCGGCGAAGAGCTCTCTTCTATTATAAATGTCTTCAGATCAGCAAGTTTCTATTATGGTTCAAATTCATATCCTTCAAATGTTAAGTTCTCATCAGTTGAAAATGAGAGTTTTACATTATATTTTAGAAATGAAGCATATCCTGGTTTTGATGAAACATATGGAAATAAAATGTTTACTATTTATGAAACTGGAGGATATTTCAAAAAAATAAATGAAACTAAACCAGTTAATGAAACAACAGATCATAATTGGCCTGCAATAACTTTAGAAAACGTAGTTGAAATATTTAAAGAAACAATTTCAGGTGAAGGGACAAGTGAAGAATTATTAGATGAAGATGTACTAAACTGGGCTATTTTATGGGCATTATATACCCTTGAAGCACCACCACCTCAACCGGAAAACTTAGTTGAATTATATCTAGAAAAAGATAATATATTAATTAATAAAAAACCAAATGGAAGTACAATAAGAGAAAAGATTCCAAAAGATCAATCACTCAATTTTACAGGACCAGAAATTACAAGAAACAGAATACTTGAGAATTTAAGTGCTGAGTTATATATTCATTATCCAAAATTAATTACCCTTGGAAATTTACAAATTAAAGCAAGTATTGTCGACCTTAATGATGATAAAAAAGAGATTGCAAATGAAATAAAAAGTATAGATAGCGCTACTATTTTTGAAATAATTTCTAGGGGTCCAGATGTACCAACCGTTTTTAATTTTAATGATTTCGACGGTGGTTATGAAATAGAATATGACCATATGATTGGTCTTGATATCACGATAGAAAAAGCAGGTATATTTAATCTAAGGCCAATAAATTTAGTATACGGATCAGATTTTTATGAATCAAACATTAAATATGTATATAACGAAACAGACAATATAAAGATTCAAGAATTTGATAATAAAAATACATATGCTAATGGCAGCGCAGTATTTGATTTAAACATAGAAAGCAAAAAAGAGGACACAATTTCTATTAAATTTAAAAACGAGACAAAAGTAGGTTCATGGGAAATAAAAAGTGTTCCAAGTACATTTGAAGCTGAAGAAGGTAGCATTACAACAATTAAAGTCTATGTGAATTCAACTGCAGAAGATGCAAGTGCATATAATAATAAGGATAAAATTACTTCTTTAATTACTGCGGAAGGAAAAACAGGAATAGACGATGAAACAATAAGAGTTAGAGTTAAAAAAGAAGAAGTACCTTTTGATTTTGAAGTTGAAACACCAGAAGAAATAGAAGTAAAACACGGTGAAGAAAAAACATTCAAAATAAAAATTAAGAATGAAAACAAAGGATTTGTTGTTGATGAATACGCAATACAAGTCTCATCCGAGAATGATTTCTACAATTACATAAAAAACATTGAAGCGCCAATATACAATGATAATGAAGAAAATGTAAGAGAGTTAGAACTTACAATTTCTATACCTAAATATACAGAGATATCAACTGATAATATAATCATAAACATAACTTCTCTAGAGAGCAAGAATGTGGGATCTGAACTAAGTAAAATAATTACCATTAAAACAAAAATAATAACACCAAATATTCTAGAAAACATATATCACTTCTTTGAACAATTATCAGAGAAAATAGGTATAAATCCAAGCTGGGGAGCATGGTTTTTAATTGGACTAGTTGCATTGGTAATCTTAGTGATAGTTATTACTACAATTATCTTACTTTCAAGAAAGTTCATTGAATTAATCTGCCTAGAACGGATAAAAGAGATAGATATCGGTGAGAAAGCAGAATTTGAAATTGAAATTATTAATCCATACAAAGAGCCTTTAACCTATAAGATAACTACAGAATCCAGTGAGAAAATAAAGGAAAGATGGGATATTAGTCTAAATCAAAATCAATTTGTACTTGCACCAGGTCAAAAAGAGATAATTAAATTAATGGTATCTCCAACTGATTATGTTAAAAAAGATGACTGGGCTGAAGTAAAAGTAGTTGTAAAAAACATTGATAAAGATAAACTATCATCTATTGAAACAGCAACTGTTCTAAAAGAAGGAAAAATAGATGTTTCAATATCAAATGTTTTGCACTGGCCGAAAAGATTTAAAAAAGACGATAGAGTAGAAACATCTTTTAAACTCTACAATAGAGGTAGTGTATCTGCTGAAAAATTAACAATAGTTCTTTTTGTAAATGGCGAGGAAAAAAGTAAAGTAGAAGATATTATTATCCCCCGTGGCGGATATGCTGATGTTGAAATGCCCTGGATAGCCGAAAAAGGTAAAAACGAAATAAAAATAATAGTTAAATAATATCAAAGGCATTCAGACTATAGGCCGGTAGTGTTTCTTATGACCGATAAATCAAATAAGAAAAAAGAAATCGAACAAATTCGAGATGCAGAAAAAAAGTTTCAGTCATACATTCAAAAGAGAAACGAATTAAACGATATGGCTAGAGTCCTTCGTGAAGAAAGGGACATGATTCATAAAAGTAAAAAAGATCAAAAAGAAGATATTAAAAAACTAAAAAAAGAAAGAGATGAATTTGTCCAAAAAATGCGCGAGCATAAAAAAATAAGAAACAAGCTACAAGAAGAAGCTAAAAAATTGATTGAAGCTAAAAGAAAAAAACGTGGGGCTGTTTTTAAAAACCTTCCTTTAAGAGTTGAGGAGCTCAAGGCAGATGTTCAAATGCTTGAATATCGCCAGGAAACTGTACCTATGAGCCCTCAGAAGGAAAATGATCTGATTGAAAAGATTCGTGAAAAAAAGCATGAATATAAACAAGTAAAGGATCAGCTTAAAAAACAAGAAAAAATCAAAATCGATATTTCAGATAAGGACAATGCAATAGATGAACTCTTTAAAAAAGCAGATGAAGAACATAAAAAAGTCGATAAATTTTATAATGAAAGTCAGAAGAAACATGAAAAATACATTAAACTAGTTAAAGAAATGTCTGTATCTATTGCTGAGGCTAATAAGAAACATGAGGATTATATATCTGTTAAAAAGGAAGCAGATAAGGTTCATAAAAAAGCCTATGAGATGAAATCCAAGGTAATGTCTATTAAAGACGAGAGACGTAAAAGATACAAAGAATCAAAACAGGCAATTAAAGAACAAAATATCCATGCTCGAAAATCTGTAATGGATAAAGAAAAATTAAAAGAACACGCGGATAAATCTGTTGAGGATTTAAAGAAAGGAAAAAAGATTAAACTAGGTTAAAAAATTCTTTTTTTATATATTTTTACATATTTTTAAAAATTAAGTAGTGTTAACACTCGTTAATTATATATATCAGTTAATACAATATATTAGTGAATGAAAGATAAAATCAAGTTAATATCAATCTTAGTTTTAGTAATTCTTATGATCTCAGCATTCTATGTAGTTTTTTCATATGCAGGCGATGAAGAAAACAAAGTAAAAAAAATTACGGACAATGAAAAACCAATAATTAATGAAATAACAGGCGATACAACAGGAACTCTAGGTAAAATCACAACAATTCATGCTGATTTTTCTGATAATATTAATGTAACTAACGCAACAATTTTTTATAAAAAGGAAAATTCCAATGAATGGTCTTCCTCTTCGATTATAGATGGAAAATATAATCTAGAAATACCAAAAACTAGTCTAAAAGACTGGCAGTATTATATAGTGGTAAACGACGAAGCGAAAAATGGCCCAGTAGGTTCTCCATCTATTGATGGAAGTAAATATTATAATATTTCAGTGAGGAAAAACGCTAAAAACCTTGTTCATAATGTTTTTATTGAGGAAGCAACTGCCTCCTGGTGCAGTAATTGTCCAGAAATAGCAGATATATTATCTGAAATATACAAATCAGAAAACTATAATTTTTACTATGTAAGCCTTGTTGAAGACAAAAATAATAAAGCAAAAGAAAGACTAGAAGAATACAATATCTATGGTTATCCAACAGTATATATCGATGGAGGATATGATGTAGTAGTTGGAAGTAACAAAGATAAATCTTTATTTGAAGAAAAAATTGAAACCGCCTCAAAAAGAGATGTTGCACAAATAAAACTTAATCTTACATCTGAGTATCTAAAAGAGGAAAACGAAATTAAAATTTCTGCAAACATCCTTAATTTTGAAGAAACAGATTACAAAGGAGATTTTAAAGTATATCTAACCCAGAGGATATCATCATGGCAGGACTATGAAGGAGAAAGTTATCACTTTGGTTTTCTAAAATATATAATTAATCAAAATATTGAAATACCCTCTGAAGAAGAAATTATGATTACAAAATCTTTTGATGCAAGTAGCTATGATATTGAAAATTTAATGCTTTTAGGCGTTATATTTAATTCAGAAAAAATTGAGAAATACTCAAATCCCTCTGATAAAACAAATTCTTTTGATGCTCAATACGCTGATTGTAGTGAAGCAAGTTTTGTAGTTGAAAAAGCAAATCTTCCACCTGAAGTGGGAATAACTAGTGTTAAAAATGGAAGATTTCATTTATTTGGAAAAACACTTTTTGCAACAAAAAACCTAAATACATTTTTAATCGGTAGATCAAAAATAACAGTTCAAGCAGATGATGATACAAGTGTAGAATATGTTAAATTATTTGTCGATGATGAACAAATTGGAAATCTTTCAGCAGAACCATACGAGTTTAATTTAAAAGGCCCTAGATTTTTCAAACATGACTTAAAAGCAGTTGCTGTTGATGATAAAGGCAAAAAAACAACAGTTACATTAAATGATGTATGGATGTTTATTCTTTTTTGAAAATAGCCTATGAATCATAACCCGCAGCATTTTCTTCCCAAAGAATAAATGCATCATCTAAAACACTTTCTAATAACTCTATCCGTTTTCCATCAGTTTTCAATCCAAGTGTTCCATAAAAAGTAGAAAATTTAGGTTTGACAATACCCTTATCATACCCAAGGGTTATAACTACAAACATCGGTAATCCATTTATATCTCTGATATCATATGTTTCAAAAGGTGTTATCCTTGAATCCGTTGCGTGATCAATATTTGTATAAAAATAAGCTATCTTGTGATCATTATATTTCAAATTTTTAGAAAAAAGTTCTTGTTTTCCAAAATCAACAGATAATAAATCTTTCATCACTGGATACATAATATCACAACCAGGGCAAGCATCTTCACTAAAATGTAAAACAACTATACCTAAACTTAAATTATCTAAAACATAATCTGGATGTTTTGCATCATCAGCAGGCTCAAATGTAAACTCAACTGTAGTTTTTGGATCTAATTTCAAACAGCTTAAACATAGAACCTCTACAATATTATTCTTAACTTCTTTATAAACATCAGTTCCAATTAGCATACCAGAAAGAGAACCAGATATTATAATTAGAATAATTAATTGAGCAATAAACTTATTTTTATCCGCTCTGTTTTTATTTGATTTATTTTTCATTTTTTTACCTTTTTAGAAATTTTATTAAATTTTTTGGGCATGCTTCAACGCATTTTCCACAAAGAATGCATTCAAGATCTCGATCTAACTTAGTAACATCAATTCCCATAGGACACGCGTTTGAACAAGCATTACAGTGCAAACATTCCTTTTCAAACTTTTTTTCATCTACCTTTGCTACATGAAGTATACTAATTTTGTTGAATGGTGCAAATAAAGCACCTAGTGGACAAAAATATCTACAGAATCCTCTTTCAACAGTAAATATCAACAGCATAAATAAAACAAAAATTATGAGAGCAGGTACAAAAAATAGTGGATTAGGAACAAATTCTGATGGATATAATACCACTGTTGGAATAGTACCAGTAAGAAAACCAACAGGGCAAATTTCTGTAAACATAAAACCTATAACCGCGGTTGTAAAAAATACCAAACCGATTAATACAAGATATTTAATGTATCGCATTCTTCGTTCTATACTTAGAGTGCCAATTTTTTTGACTAATGGATACTTTTTTAATCTTCTTGCAACAGGAGCAGTTCCTCTCTGTAATAAACCGATGGGGCATGCCCATCCGCATACAGCTCTCCCGGTAAGTATTCCAAAAAAACCAATAATAAGAAGAGGAAAAAGTAATAATTTCCATTTGAAACTATTCTGGAAAACACTTACTTCTAACGCCCTAAGAGGACAAGCAGAAGTAGAAGCAGGGCATGAATTACAATAAAAAAAGGGATAACAAAAACCGGTCTTTAGTCCAATTGCGCCTAAATTTGCAGAAATAAAAATAGAGATTTGAGCGATTAAACGCTTTATTTGAAATTTCATTTTAATCTTTTTCTGTATATAACTAACATTATTGAAAACGCTATAAATAATGCTATAAGTTCAAAACCAGGGGTGTCATTTTCTGAATTATCTGGGTTTGTTTCTCCATTTGAATCTGAATTCTCTTTAAGAGTAGTTTCATAAGTCTTTGTTTTAAACATGCTAGTTTGATTATAAATTTCAAAATAATATTTTACAATTGTTGCATCTGAATGCTGTAAATTTAATTCATATTCGTAAGTATCATTTATATAACTCATTGATTCATTAACTTTTAGATAACAAATATCTACTCCTTTACATTCTTGTATAATGATTCTGACATCTTGTATATCAACCATATTTTCAACATCAGCTGTAAATTTAACATTTTCTCCGACAGTCGGCTCAGAAGGAGTTACCGATGCATCTACATTCGGCTCAGCTGAAACACTGTAGTTTGCAAATATTAAACCCAAAAATAATATCATTATCCATATGTTTTTATTGATTTTCCTCATATAATTCCTCCACTTTTCAAACGAATAAAATATTTATTTTTTCTCTTTTTATTATTTTTTTCTAAATCTAGATTAAACAATAAACCTTTTTCGGTTTTATTTTAACTAGGGAGGACAATATATTCTCCATAGGTATCAATTACACCTTGTTTGTTTTCACCTGAATACCTTACATCTACTGAAAGAATTATTATATTGTCTCCTTTTTCTTTTTTGATTTCTTGAAGTTCTGGCATTTGTAATTCACACGGCGGGCATCCAACTCCCATAATATCTAATATTATTACTTCTCCTTTTTTTTCAGATAAAGTAAACTCTTCATTATTGAAAGTAGTCACTGTAAAATCTATAGAATCACCTATACTCTCTGCAGTTCCATCTAATGCTTTATCGATATAAGGTTGAATATCTTCTTTATGGTGGTATCCACTGTTATAAAAAACCACATTACCTTTTTTATCTATTATTACTAGGGTAGGTATTCCATTTGCTTGGTATTTATACTGTACATTGTCATCATCCATTGCAAATAACCATTTTCCAGTATTTTCAGAATTTAAGTCATCATCATTATCAAAATTAGAAGATAAATCTTGATCTGAGTTATAAGAACCTATTAGCCATACTGATGCTAAAAGAAATAATACCAGAATTAAGAATATAAAAAGTCCAAATTTATTCTTTTTTATTGTTTTTTTTAAGGATTTTTTATTCTTAATTTCTGATCTTTTTCGAGCCATAACTTCATTGTTCCTTTTTATTTAAATTTAAAATTAATCTTACAACTATTTAATTTACTGATATTGTTCAATTTTTGGTTTTAGAACCTGTTTTGGCATTGCGCCTATTATTTTATCTACAATTTCTCCATTTTTAAAAACAAGTAATGAAGGGATACTCATTATTTGATACTTTGCAGCTACTTGCTTATTGTCATCGACATTTAGTTTTCCAAATACAACATTTCCATGCATTTCATTAGCTAGTTCTTCAATTACTGGCCCTATCATTCTGCATGGTCCACACCATGGTGCCCAGCAATCAACTACAACAGTATCGTATTTTTTAATTGTGTCTTCAAAATCTGCATCTGTTACTTTTATTGGTTTATCTGGCATATTTTCCATATTTTTTTCTCCTTTAGCGAATTTATTTAAGTATTGTTCCTTTTTCTTTTTCTTTATTTCTTCTAGTTCGTTATTCATTGTGTATATTAATAGTTGTCCTACTATATAACGTTTGTGTGTAATTTTAGCACAACCGTTAAATAATAGCATAACTATACTATAAAATTAGTATGAAATTTATAAATCCTACTAAGAACATTTGCTGTAATGATGTAATACAATGCGTTTTTGATTTAAATGAACTAGATATAAAAACATACAAAAAACTAAAAGAAAAAAAAGAGCTGCCAGCAACTGAACTAGCAAAAATTTTAAAAAAAGAAAGAAGCACTGTCTACAGATCTCTTCAAAGACTAGTATGCTGTGGGCTATGTAAAAAATCCACAAAGACACTTAAAAAAGGTGGATACTATCATATATATTCACCTATTACAAAAAAAGAAACAAAAGAAAAAATAAACAAATGTATTGAAGATTGGTACAAAAAAATGAAAGAGACGATAAAAACTTTAGAGCATTAGATATTAATTATCCTGCAGCCATTTTCTAATTCTTAAGTATCCAACTATTTTTTCACCATTAACCCACATAATAGGTGCAGTTCTTTGAAGATCTTCAAACACATTGTGAGTTTTTGCTTCATCTATTTGATCATCAGACCATTCATTTAAATCATGTGGATAAGTGATAATTTCAATATCATTTCTATCAGTGATCAATTTTTTAGTCTCATTACATTTCATACATTTTTCTAAAGAAAACAATTTCTTATCAGCCAATTTTTCCTCCTCCAATATTAATGGGCCAGACCAGAATTGGATATTATATCAGCTATAATAACGTTAGCCTAGCCTAGTTACTTTTATTTATCTAACATAGGGAATGAAACAATTAAGATATAAAAACTATGGTTTAAACAAAAAAAAGAGAAAAAAATTTCTTATAAAAGATAATTTGTTAGAAATCTTTATAATTTAATAGTCTATTTATCTAATTAGAATACAATAGTTTTAAGGAGAAAGTGAGAGGATGGAAGATTATTTACAAAATAATAATACATTTGAAGCTAATGATAGAATTAAAACCGGAATAAATGAACTAGATACTCTTATTCAAGGGGGTTTTCCAAAAGGAAGTTTTGTAGTCGCATCAGGAACTGCAGGCTCTGGAAAAACCATTTTTGGTTGTCAATTTATCTCAGAAGGAATAAAAAATAATGAAAAATGTTTATTTATATCTGCTGAGCAAACATCAGAAGAAATTGTTGAACAAGCTAAACAATTTGGATGGGATTTTAATAAGTGGGAAGAAGAAGGAAAATTAAGAATAATGTCTCTTCTTGGAAAGCAACTTTTCGAAACAAAAGCAATTGATGAAATAAAAGTATTAATGAGAGACACAAAATACAATAGAGTTGTTTTTGACAGCATAACATCGATTTTAAATGCACCATTTTCAAAATATAATATCGCAGATGGTGCAGATAGAGGGCTTCATCCACAAGCACTAAGTGAAATCAGCAGAGCAAATATCACTGAATTTATTGATTTTATAAAACAAAATGGAATAACAACCCTTGGTGTTGCTCAAAAAATCGAAGGTCTACCAGGCGAAACAATAGATAATGTTAGTGAATTCAAAGCAGATGGACTTGTTGTTTTTAATTCAACCGCAGTTGGAAAGAATCTGAATAGGACGATTCAGGTAAAGAAATTGAGAAAGACAAAAATAGATGGGATACCACATAGATTTGATTTTACAGAAAATGGTATATTACTAACTGAATAAGGAGTTTAATGCCTGTTAAAGATAAGATAGTTTCATGGTATGTTCAAAATATTCTTATTCCTAGAGTTGAGATTATTGATAAACCCGGGTTTGTTATTACAAATTTTACTGAAAAAAATCAAACAACATACCTCAGAGAATTATTCATTTCAGAACAACTCTTTGAAAACATAGAAAAAGAAATTATTAAAACATATGGGTTCAAAGGTAAACAAATATTATATTCAGCTGGTAAAAAGTTTGGATATACTTATGCTTCGATCTCAAATTTTCCAACTGTAAACAATACAAAAGAAAAAGATTTCTTAGATTTTGCATATTATTTGGTACGATATATCGAAGGTATGTTTTCAGCGAAAGCTAGCCATACCATTGATCTTAGTAAAAAAATCTTTGAAATTTCTTTTGATAATTATATTATCTGTAGAAATAATGGATTGGGGCATATTATGACTGATGGAGGAACTGCCGGAATATGGGCATATGCACTACAGGACAAAACAATTGAAGGATTACAAATAGAATGCCAAGGTAGAAATGATAAAAGATGCAAAGTTATTTGTTGTCCTGAAAAAATTTTAAAAGAAAAAAAATTAAATTATTTTAGTGAACAAGAATTAGATGAAATAAAATTTGATGAAATGTATATCACAATGAATGATATAAGACCTGCAAATTATTCAAATAATTCTCTTAAAAACCTTTTAGACACTGGTTTTTTTGAATATGAAAGTGGTTTATTAAGTTATAAAAATATTCGGTTTTTCCCTGCCGAATCACATGTTTTGTATTTTATTGAAGAAGAGATTTCAAAACTCAAAGAGGGTGAACAAAAATTATTTGATATTTGTATGAATCATGGGCGAAGGGTCAGGCAAGAATATGGTGAGATAGATTGGGATAAATTCATATCTGATTATTATCCTGCACTTGGATTTGGAGATATTGCTGTTCTAGATTCTAAAAAACCAAAAATTGCATCCATATATTATCCATGGACTTTATTTTCAGAAAAATCAAAATTCATTATTTTTAGAGGAATAATCTCCGGAATTATTTCTGATTCAATAGGTCATGATATAAAAATTGATAATTTTGAAACAGATTTTAGTGATTACTTAACTTTGACAATTAGTTCTTGAAAAAAATTAAGACTTTCAGAATAAATACAATCCGATCATTAATAAAAATGGCCAATAATAATATTCTCCATCGACTAAGATATATGAAAGAGATAAAATATCCGCATTTTTGTTTTTTCCTTTATGAATATAAACTACTGAATACAACAGAGTAAATAGTAATAGGATTGAATAAAAAGGTAATATATCTAAAAATACTGCTAATAAGATAGGAATACAGGATAATATGTTGATTACATGTAACACGTTTAAAAAGTCTTTTTTGTTTTTAAAAGATAAAATTATTGTGGATAAATTTTGAGATTTATCTACATCAACATCTTTTAAATCAAAAAAACTAGCATCTATAAAAAATCTTATAAATACAAATAAAGAAAATAAACAGATTGCGAGGTCAATATTATAAGAATAAAATATTGCAGTGAAAAAAGGCAATAAAGCCCATGAAAAAGCAACATAATAAGTTTTAAACCCAGTTATTTCCATAGAAAACGATTTAGCTTTATATGTAAAAAATAAACCAATCAATAGAAGAAAACCTCCAAAGAAAATACTTAATTTATCACCAAAATAAACCAATAAACCAATGTATAAAACTGCATAAATAGAAGTAGTTATAGAGTGATTATGAATATATTTACTTAAATGATTTGTTCGTGGTAAATTACTTTTTTCGTCTTTATCAAGTTCCTTATGATGGTTATAACTATATATACATTGAGTACCTAAATAAACGATTATCAAAAAGGGCAAAGTAATCGTTATATCAATCAATAAAGAAAGAGACAAAGCTATTGCTGATGCAGCTAAGGACCCCCAATGACCCCCATAAATAAACTCATTCCATACTGTGTTAAATTGCTTCATTCTATTTATCAGCACAAGTAATATAATTTTCAAATATAAATAATTTGATTTATAATTAAATATAAATATCTAAATTATAAATTGAACTAAAATCAAAGCCATTGGCCAAAAAAAGTATTCTGCATCCACAAGACTAGTAAGTTTACTAACATCAACTCTTGGATTTTTTGCTTTATTAATATAATATATTCTATACAAAAAGAACAAAATAAGAACTAGTGAAAATAATGGAATTAACTTAGAAATTATTGCGACTATTAAGATGGTAAAAGAAACTAAATTAATAGCATACAAGAAAAGTAAAAATTTTTTCCTTCCCAAGAGGATTGGAAGTGTCTTTAGTCCATTTGTTTGATCGGATCTCATATCCTTTAAGTCGCAAAAACTTGTATCAACAATAAACTGCAATAAAACAAATACAAAAAAAACTAAGAACAGCATATTAATTTGATAGGAATAAAAAATAGGCGTAAAAAATAGTAACATCGAAAAAGAGATTGAAGTGTAAATATTTTTAAATCCCGGAATTTTTTTTGTAAATCTTTTAAAAATATCAGTATAAGCTAATCCTACAATGAGTAGAAACACTCCAAATAAGATACTGATTAAATTTCCATAATAGAATAGTAAAGATAGAAAACAAAATCCGTAAACAAATAATAGTAAAAATCTTAGGTTTCGAAATTTTTGAATATGTTTTGACCTATCAACATTCTCAATATAATCTGTCTTTAATCCTTTAATATAATCATAATTATAGATACATAAAGTACCAAAGTAAGTAATGAAAAGAAATTCCCAGCTAATTGAAAGCCCCAATAAGATCGTTGTAGCTATTGCTAAAGCCGGCGCTGCAAGAGAAACCAGATGACCGCCATGCAGAAACTCTTCCAATATGACATTTTTAAATTTATTTAATTTTGTAATTAAATCCCTGGTAGAAGAACTGTTTATTTTTTGAATGTTTTCATATCCAAATTCATTCATTCTTTCAATTACCCTAATTAAAGAAAGAGTTATGTAGACATAAAGCCCCATATCAATAAATTCCTACAAAATTCTAAAAAAGTAAATTTTTTTTTATTTTTGATGGAAAAACTGCTATTTTGATATTATTTAAAAACATCTTAGCCCAGATATTTTTTGTATTAAAATTTTGTTTTCTTCTAGATGAAGATTAACTCTTACTTTTACTTTATTTTTAGAAAACGGTAAAATTTTTAGATAGAATTCAAATGGGCTAGACCGGAATTGAACCGGTGACCTCCGCGTTGTAAGCGCGACGTCATAACCCCTAGACCACTAGCCCAAAGTACTAGCATGGAATATAATAGTTGTTTTAGTAATTTACTATTAAGATATAATAAATCAAGAAAACAAGTTAAAAAAATAAGGATACAAAAAGTAAAAATTTCTTTAAAACATATCCTCTTCAGGATTTGATCAGACTTCACTTCTAGTAGCTCTCTCCAACTCAATTGTTTCCTGTTTAACCATTTCAAGCATACCAAGAACAGAGACAACTCCTAGTTTTTTAATATGTTTCCGACAACTATTTGAAAGTTCTCTATGAAAATTTGCTTCAAGTTTTCTGATATTTGAATCTAATCCGTCCATAATTTGTATCTCCTAGTAAAAAAAACAAATAGAGCAATGATTAATAAATATTTCACAAAATTAAAGATACAAATTAATATGCATTTAAAGAGGGATATTAAATCAATATAAAAAAAATATATAAAATACTCGAAGAGAGATTTGACAATTTAGAATGGTGGCCAATGGACAAAGATTACCATAAAAACAATTCTACAGACTCTCGTTTTGAAATAATTATTGGAGCTATTCTTACTCAAAACACAGCATGGTCAAATGTTGAAAAAGCGCTAATTAACCTAAAAAAGGAAAAAAAGCTTGATATAAAATCTATTTTAGAAATTAATACAGATGAACTAAAAAAACTAATAAAACCATCCGGTTTTTTTAATCAAAAAGCAAAAAGACTAAAAAATATTTCAGAGTTTTTATATAAAAAATATGGATCAGATCTGAATTCTTTTTTCAAAAAAGACACAAACGAACTTAGAAAAGAACTACTCAGTTTAAATGGAATAGGTCCCGAGACTGCTGACTCAATTCTTTTATATGCAGGAAATAAACCAGTTTTTGTTGTTGATTCTTACACAAAAAGACTTTGCAAAAGAATCCCAATAAAAGTAGAAATTTCATATAACTCTATACAAAAACATTTTGAAAAAAACCTTTCAAAAGCCTATGATGAAAAAGATTTAACTAATATTTACAATCAAATGCATGCAATGATAGTTGAACTTGCTAAAAACTACTGTAAAAAAAAACCAATTTGTAAAAATTGTCCATTAAAAAAAATCTGTAGATTTAAAAAGTAATTTTACTTTAATATATCCTGAACTTTTTCTCCTACAACCTGAGCTGGAATATCAGGAAGGGATATAAACTGGGTTGTACCAAGCTGACCTTTACCAGATTCCTTAAGATAAATAAAACCAGCGTTTTCAACTTCTTTCAAGTAATTCCAAAACATAGTATGAGACCTTGGTTTTTCGTTATATTCTTCACAAGTAACTTTGTATGTTTTTTCCGCATCACCCGTATTAATATATGCTGTCCCTTCCTTTTTTAGCCTTTTAGCTATAGAAAAAAGCGTGAAAAGTTCATGTTTTTTAAGATTCTTTAGTTTAGTTTCAGTTACAATTGAATAGGTCTCAGCTTTAGCAGCCCGAACGTGTTCTGGCGTTACAATATCAGTATGTTGATTGTCAGCAGCAATTCCAGCCTTTGATAATAGTTCTATTGCAAACCGTGCATCACCCCACTCTGAAGAAATATCAGAAATTAAGTCGATACAATCCTCTTGAACAGTTCCTCGTGTAAAAGCTAGATCAACTCTCATCTTAACTATATCATAAAGTTCATCACGAGTGTATCTATCTAGTTTTAAAACGTTACTACGTTTAAAGGTACTAAGAGACGATGAATCAAGCATAGAAAGAACATTTTTCTGTGAAACTAAAATTAATGATACAGGGATTTTTTCAACGGTTTCTTCATCAGAAAACCGGGTTAAATTATAGACAAGATTTGAGTCTTTCTTAAGTAAAGCATCAGCTTCATCTAAAACTACTAAAAGCTGAGCGTTTTTTCTTTTAAGTTGTTTTTTTAAGACCTGCTGCATTTCATCAACAGAAAAACCTCTATCAGGAAAACGAGAATCAAAATGATTTAAGATTCCTAAAAGCGCCATTGAATCAGTAGATCTTTTTCTACAATTGATATGTACATATTCGATGTTTATTCCTTTTTTTCTAGCAACTTCTATAAGAGTTCTACAGAATTTTTTAGCAATAACTGTTTTACCTGTTCCAACTGGTCCTTTGATTACAGCGTTTTGAGAAACACCTGAAAGAAGAGGTTTGAACATTTGAGATAAATACTTTTGTTGATCATCTCTATGGACTAATTCATCAGGAACAAAATCAAAATCTAGTTTATCAGGATTTTTTATAACTGTTTTTGAGCTTAGTTCGTCTTCTATTATGTTTGACATTATTATTTTGTATAAAATAAGTGTTCATAAAGCTTTATCTTAAAAATATATAAAAATATGAGATTTATATCTCTAAAGATTAAAAAAGTAGTATTTGATACAGAACATTAGATGAATAACTTTGATTCAATAAAAAAATCACTTGAATTTCTTAAAGAACGATTCCACGAATACTATGAAAAAAACAATGTAATGTTACCAGATAGATTCAGTAGAAGAGAATATGCCTTTGTTTTTTTCGGCGGACGCGGCATGATGAGACATATCGGTTTTAATAAAAAAAGTGATGTAAACTCCTTTATTAGAAGAAAAACACCAATGCATGCATATTATTCATCAGCTTATTACAAAATCCCCGATGCAGCAAAAATGCAGGACAAAGATTGGATGGGGGCTGAACTCATTTTTGATTTAGATTCAGATCATCTGCCTAATGCTGAAAAAATGAGCTATGAAGAACAAATCTACAAAGTAAAAGAAGAATTTGAAAAACTTGTCTTTGATTTTTTACTAAATGATTTTGGTTTTGAAAAAAAACACACAGAACTATATTTCAGCGGAGGGAGAGGATATCACGCACACATCAAAGACCCAAAGATATTAAATCTTGATAGTTCTGCAAGACGTGAAATAGTAGATTATATTACAGGAAGAGATTTACGTGAAAAACTAGTTTTTCAGGAACATGTGACAGGGACAAAAAGTTACCAAGGAAAACGTTATCCAAGTACAAAATCACTTAAAATGCCGCCGCCCAACTCACCAGGATGGAAAGGAAGAATTAGCAGAGGAATAATTGATATAGTAAGTGAAATCAAAAAAAGCAGCGATCCATATGAAAAACTAAAAGAATACGGAGTAGGCCATTCAGCTGCTGAAAAACTCTTAGAGGATCTATCAGATGAAAGAGTTGAAAGAATAAGAAAAGGAAACCTTGATCAAACAAAAACAATTCGTAAGTTTTTTTTAAATAATGCACTTAGAAAAACAGCTGTAACAATGTCAGCCGGAGAAACAGATGAACCAGTAACTTGTGACATAAAACGTTTGATACGCCTGCCTGGTTCTCTTCATGGAAAAACTGGTTTTAAAGTTGAAGAAATAAACATAGATAACTTATCAGATTTTGATCCTTTAAGTAAAACAATTGTTTTTTCTGATGAAAAAGTTGAAGTTAACATGAAAAATAATTTTAAAATAAAATTAAATAATAAAGAGTTTAACCTAAATGAAGGGAAAAACAAAGTTCCTGAATATTTAGCAGTTTTTTTAATTGGAAGAAAAATTGCAACTATAATTTAATTTTTTAGAAAATCTAAAACGATTTTGTTGAAAGTAGTAGATAGTTCATAATGCATACCGTGATTTCCATTTGGTATTTTTATTAATTTTGAGTTAGGTATTTTTTCTGCTAATATATCCGAATGCGTGTGTGATAAAATTTGATCAGAGTTCCCTGTTAAAACAAGTGATTCAGATTTAATTTTAGGAAGATCAGTTAGTGTATTATGTTTATGAACGGCTCTTGATTGTTTTATGAATGTTTCAAAATATCTAGGGTTTTTTGCATAATCAGATAAAATATTTTCAATTATATCTTTATTTCCTCTGATAAAATCCTTAGAAAAAACCTGTCTTAAAAAGAAATCAAAGAATTTTCTAATAAGAAAACCACGGGGTTTTTTATCTAAAATTTCATCAGTAGATAGATCTGTAACATCACTAAGTGCGACTTTTATGATGTTTGTTATTGTATTACTAGGCCTTGCAGATGTTGAACATAAAACTAGTTTATCAACAATACCTGGGTATTTAATAGCTAGTTTCTGAGAAATCATTCCGCCCATTGATGAACCCAGTACATGTGTTTTATCAATTCCCAGGTGATCAATTAATTTTTTTGCATCTTCAGCCATTAGATCAGTTGAATAAGGACCAATACTCCCAGTACTTTTTCCAATGCCTCTATTATCAAACACAATTACTTTAAAAAATTTCTGAAATTCAGGAATCTGGAAAATCCATGTCTTATGATCTGTTCCAAGACCAGATATTAACACAAGTGGTTTACCTTTTCCAATTACATGATAGTAAATTTTTGAGCGACCTAGTTTTACATATGGCATCTTGAATTTTCCTCTTTTTTCAAAGCCTTAATTGCAAATTTATTTAAAAAAGCTAGCTATATATTTATATGGTTAAATGGAAAACGAAGAGATAAACTATAGATCCCTAAGAAAAATACAGCAAACCGAAAAAGCATCACCTAAATTATCAGAGGTAAGAAGTAATCTATATAGTGAAATTCAAGATTATATTAAAGATCTAAAAAAAAGAGAAGAAAAAGAGGAAACAAATCAGAAAAAAAAGCTTTTATCAGAAGAAATAGAAAATACTCAAAGAATTTTTTTAGACATATATGAAAAACGTGAGAAAAAAATATTAATGGCAGCAATTACAGGAGCCCGAGGTGGGAAACCTAATATTGAAAATATGACAGATCTGGAAAAAAAATTATTTGATTCTATGCTTAAAGTTATTAGTAACTCAAGGAAAACAATTTTAGAAAATAAAAAACAAGATGAAAAACCAGTAGAGGAAAAAAAAGAAGAAGATGAAGTTAAAACAGATAAAGAAAAAGATAATGCTCCAAAGAGCAAGAATTCTATTATCCGGCTAAAAAAAGATTTACCAGAATTTGTCGGTACAGACAAACAAAAGTATATTCTAAAAAAAGATGATATCATCTCTATTTCAGATCAAATGTCAAATATGCTTTGCTGCAAAGATGCAAGTGAAAAAATCAATGTAAAAAAATAGATAAATATTAAACATTATAATTTATATAGCACCTCCTTATTACGTTTTCACTCTAAAGATAAATATTTCAGGAGTTTCATATGAAAAGACCAAGAAAAATAAAAAGATATTGCCCAAAATGCAAAGTACATACCACTCATGAGGTACATAGAGTAAAAAAGAAAAAAGCAAGTGAATTCAAACAAGGTCAGAGAAGATTCAGAAGAGTTATGTCTGGATACCGCGGATTTCCAAGACCAAAACCTGAAGGTAGAGAAAAAACCAGCAGAAGGGCAAATTTGAAATTTACCTGTACAAAATGTAAAAAAAGCACACAACCAGCTAGTATAAGAGCAAAAAAAGTAGAGGTGAGCAACCAATGAAAAAAGCAGAGAGTAAATTTATTAAAGTTCGTTGCAAAGATTGTGAAAACGAACAAATTCTATTCAACAAAGCAAGTACTACTGTATCTTGTCATATATGTGGTAGTAAACTAGCAATTCCTATAGGTGGAAAAGCTAAAATAAAAGGCGAAATTTTAGATATAATCGAATAAATAGGGTTCAAATAATATGGTTGATAAAATAAAAAAAGAATACCCTGAAGAAGGAGAGCTAATTGTTGGTACAGTAAAAAATGTGCAAAATTTTGGTGCTTTTATATTACTTGATGAGTATCCTGGTAAAAAAGGATTCATTCACATCGCCGAAATAGCAACAGGATGGGTTAAAAGAATTAGAAATCACATAAAAGAAAAACAGAAAACAGTCTGTAAAGTTCTAAATGTTGATCAAGCAAAAGACCATATTGACCTATCACTTAAAAGAGTAAACGAACATCAGAAAAGAGATAAAATACAAGAATGGAAAAACACTCAAAAAGCGGATAAACTTCTTGAAATGGTAGCAAAAAATATGAATATACCACTCGCACAAGCATATTCAGATTTTGGGAACAAATTAATTAAAACATACGGTAAACTATATACCGCTTTTGAAGAAGCAGCGTTTGATATAAATACGCTAAAAAAAGATGGTTTTGAAGGAGAATGGCTTGACTACTTAGAAGAAGTAGCTACACAGAATATAAATATTCCTTTTGTAGACATTAAAGGATACATAAATGTGCAGTCGTTTCTACCAAATGGGATAAAAAATATACAAGAATCTTTACAACTAGGTGAAAACACTGAGTTTGAAGATGTTGAAATCAAAATCAAATATATTGGTGCCCCTCATTATATGATAAGTGTTAAGGCACCAGATTATAAAATAGCTGAAGAAGAACTAAAAAAAGCAGTTAATAGAATAGAGGAAAATATTAAAAAGCACGATGGCGTGTGTGAATTTCATAGGAAACTTGAGGAGTAGATGAACGAAATTCTTTATTGTAAAAACTGCGACAAATATTCTTTAAAAAAAACCTGTGAGTTATGTAAAGGAAAAACTATTTCAAAAAATCCACCCAGGTTTTCTCCACAGGATAACTATGGCAAATATAGAAGAAAATTAAAAAAATTACAATCAAAGAGTTGAGATATATGGATTATGTAGAAGTAAAATACATAGGAAAAAAACCTAAACTTAAAGAACCTATACTAGTAGAAGGACTTCCAGGGATTGGAAATGTCGGAAAACTAGCTGTAGAACACTTAGTTGATAAAACAGGTGCAAAAAAATTTGCTGAACTTCACTGCAAAGATTTCCCACCACAGGTTTTTATAAATACAGATGGAACAATTGAACTAGTTAACAACGAGTTTTTCTATCGAAAAGCCAAAAACAAAAAAGAAAGAGATATCATATTTATCACAGGTGATTACCAAGGTCTTTCATCTCAAGGCCAATATGAACTGGTTGGTAAAATCCTTGATATAGCTGAAGAATTCGGTGTAAAAGAATTATACACACTAGGCGGATATGGACTTGGTCATGAAATACAAAAACCAAAGGTTCTCTGTGCAACAACTCACAAAGAATTAGTAAAAATCATGAAAAAATATGGAGCTGTTTTTAAGAAAAACGAACCAGGCGGAGGGATAGTTGGAGCAAGCGGTCTATTACTTGGTCTTGGTAAACTAAGAAATCTTAAGGGCACATGTTTTATGGGTGAAACACCAGGTTATTTAGTTGATCCAAAGAGCGCTAAATCTGTTTTAAAAAT
>CAZFFN010000161.1:0-2673 GCA_964518165.1 uncultured Thermoplasmatales archaeon | reverse complement strand
CTTTGTATTAAGCACATCTTTTTTTTCAAGCCAACCTCTACGAGCAGTAGCAACACCATATTTAATAAAATCCATATGTTCTTTATGATGTGCATCAGTATTTATCACACATTTTACATTGCGGTCTTTAGCCATTTTTGAATGCACATCATTTAAGTCAAGTCTATCTGGAAAAGAATTTATCTCCATGAGTGTATTAGTTTCTTTTGCTTTTTCAAGTATTTTTTCTATATCTAAATCAAAAGGCTCTCTAACACTTATAAGTCTACAAGTAGGATGAGCAAGAAAAGTAGCATGTTCATTTTCCATACCTTTAATAATTCTATTGGTTGCTTCTTTTTTATCCATTTTAAATTTTGTATGAATAGCAATTCCTACATAATCAAACATATCTAGAACTTTATCACTATAATCAAGAGAACCATCAGGCTTTATATCGCATTCTGTTCCAACAAAAATATGAATATCTGAAATTTTCTTGTTTAATTTCTCAATTTCTTTAATCTTCTTTTTTATTTTTTCCTCGCTTAATCCATGGGCGATTTTAAGAGACTGGCTATGATCAGCAATACCAATATACTCATAACCAAGACTTTTAGCCTTATTTACCATAGCTTCAATTGTTTCAGATCCATCACTGTATCTACTATGTACATGTAAATCTCCTTTTATATCAGAATAATCAATTAAAGTTTGAAGTTTATGTTTCAAAGCCTTCTGTATTTCACCTCTGTTTTCTCTAAGTTCAGGTTCAATAAAATCTAAATTTAGCTTACTGTATATTTCACGCTCTTCTTTACCTACTAAATATTTATCATTATCTTTATCAAAAAGACCATATTCATTAAGTTTATACCCATTTTTAATCGCGATACTTCTCATTTTTACATTATGCTCTTTACTTCCAGTAAAATATTGAAGAGCAGCGCCAAAACTCTCATCAGATACTACCCTTAGATCAACCTGTAGATCATCATTTAAAATAACACTAGTTTTCGTTTTACCCTTCAAAAGAACTCTTTTAACTTCCTTGTAATCAACAAAATAATCCATAACTTTGTCTGGATCATCTGAAGATGCTAGAATATCAAGATCACCTATTGTTTCTTTTCTACGCCGCAGGCTACCAGCTAAATCGAGTCTAATAATCTTTTTACATTCCTTCATATAATTTAGGTAGCTATTGCCATCTTCATATGCAACATTTAATAAAACTCTGCCACTTGTTTTTTCTTTCATTCTAATGCCGCGTAATATGTTTTTTTCAGTAAGCTCCCCAAATCCATCTAAATCTCTTAGTTCACCATTTTTACATGCTTTTTTAAGTTCCATTATACTTCTAATGTTTAGTTTTTTAAAGACAACAGAAACCTTCTTAGGGCCCATACCAGGGATTTTAAGCATCTTGAGTAGTTCATGAGGTATTTCTTTTTTTAAATCTTCATAGTATTCAAGTTTACCAGTTTCAACAAACTCAGTTATTTTTTTTGAAATTGCTTTTCCAATACCATCAATATCTGTTAATCTATCTTCTTTTACAATATTTTCAATATTTTCATCTAATGTATCAATTTTTTGAGCAGCAATCCTGTAGGCTCTAGTTTTAAAAAAAATATCGCCTTTAATATCAAGTAAATCTGCTATTTCATATAATAAAGCTGAAACCTTTTGGTTATCCAAAAATTATTCCTCCAATTTTTTAAGAAAAATTACTATATTTACATTATTTCCATCATCTAGATCAAGTTTTTCTCTTAGATAAATTGGTGAAATAAATTCTAAAATGTTTGAATAATGGCTTCTAAAAGGTAAAACAATAGCTCCTTTTATTCCTTCAATTTCAGCATTAAAACATCGAACTTTTCCAAAGGTCCTTGAATCTGTTTTAAATTCATTGATTATTATTGCTGAATTGTTTTTGAGAAGTCGTAATTTATTTTTTTCAATATACTCAATTTTAACATTAAGTGTTCCAGGATGTGGAATAAAACCTAGTTTTTCTTTAAATTGATTACGGTATCCATTTTGCTCGGTGTAATACCTTCCTTCTCCAAGACCTGATACTACCTTTCCTTTAAAAAAAATCTTATTCTCAAGCTTAAATATCCTAGTATAATCGGTGTACTCATTTCTTAAAATATTTTTACCATCAGAAGTTATTTTTATAAGCTGTTTTTTTACACCAAGTTCTCTATTAATAAGCTTGTTTTTATCAAGTTCAAGAAGGTATCTTGAGGCAGTCTGCTGACTTGTATTAAGTTTTTTAGCTAGTTCCAAGGAAGATATTTCTACTTTGTTCTTAATTCCACCTAATAAAGCAATTTCTTTTAATGTTTCTAGTAAATATGATTTTATTTCTATTGTATTGTCCCCCGTTTTTAAATTCTATCAGCTATTTTTTTACCTTTTTCAGAAAGTAGATATCTATCATTCTTTTTTAGTATTATATCATTTTCAATGAAATCTTTTAATATTTTTTTTGCTATACGTGAAAAAACATGATATTTTTTAGCAATTATATTGATATCTGTCTCACCACTAGCAAAGCCATCAAAAACTGCTTTTCTAAATTTATTTGAAAGAATATAGCCTTCATCCATTAAATTTACCAACATATTAATTTACATCTTCCACATAAAGTTTTTCAAATAACTATGTTTGATAAAATACCTA
>CAZFFN010000160.1:0-2010 GCA_964518165.1 uncultured Thermoplasmatales archaeon | reverse complement strand
TTAGTTTGGGACAAGTTCCCGAAACCAGTGCGGGCAAGTTGTGAAAGGCGGCTGCTGAGAGTAGCGGAGTATGTTCCGGTGGGTTTATGGCTAAGGGGGAATGTGCTCGATTATGGGCTGGGCGTATTATGATTCACAAAAAAAATTTAAATGTAATCTATTAATCTTTTAGGAAATAGATGAATTATTTATTGATTCAGTCCCTTTTTATCTTTAGGGTTAAATGGTACTGTATCATATCGTTTGGTGATTTGAGCATAAGTAAAATTACTTGTGTTAAATTTACGGGAACCATGTTTTCCTGTATGCCCACCAATGTGCTCAGGTTTCAATCTCTTCTTTTGATTTATATATACATCTAACTTATCACCATTTAATTTATCACCATCATTTAAATAAGATAAAACTTCAATAACGGGTTCTTTAGGATTTAATTCTTCTGTAATTTCAGCTGTACCACTTCTATCACATTTATAGAACATATATATTTCCCCGTTTTTGGGATGGTTTTTAAGATAACCTTTACTAAATCTTTTGGATATTATTTCAGAACACTGGCATTCTATGCTATCACCTTCTTGGAAGTAATCCATACGAAACAATTATTCTTTTTCTAAAAATTTTGATTTAATGTTTTCTGTATCAACTGAAAATAATTCTTCTACTTCATCTCGAGTATATTCTGCTCCTATTTTCTTAATAATATCTTTAATTATTGCTAAATCATCTGGAATTTCTAAATAATCCACATTTACTACATATTTTTCAGGGTGAGTATCAATTTCTTTATCATATTCTTCTTCTGATATATGTCCCTCTTCGAGCTGTAATGCTAATTCCAAGAAATTATTCTGAATTATGAGATTTTTAATTGCTTTAATGTAGAAAAATTCTTTTTTTTGATAAAAATCTATGAATCTTCTTAAATGAGGCTCAGTAGTTTCAATTACAAGATATATCCTATCATCACTCTTAGTGTTTAAAATTTTAAAGTGTTTCAATCCTTTTTCAAATTCTTCAGTTGAAGAACTTTCATCATATGTTATGTATGGTTCATCCATTTTCTATAATTTTTTTTGCAGTTTCAAGCTTATCAAAGATAATGTTATCACTAAAGTCAAATCCTTCAGAGTAATGCCCTAAATTATGATGAAAATTAAAATTAACGATATATTCGTTTCCCTGAAAATCTGTTATTATATTCAGTTGGGATTTCTCTAATTCCTTTGAAAATTTAATTTGATTTGTTACAAAATCATCAAATTTACAACTTATCTTATTTAATTTTTTAACAATTGGGATAACTTCTTTATTTTCAAATTTATATCTAATATTGACTCCTATTGCTCTCAATGGTGTATGAGGCAACAAAGAAAGTAATCTATTCAATAATTTTCCACCTAATTCTATAGATTTATCATTAATCTTGTCAAGCTTAATCTCAACCGATGTGTCCTTAGGAAATAAAGCTACATCTTCCAATTTAAACCCCATGTCCATTTCATTTGGATTAAAAAAAGCTTCAATTTTATTTTCTTTAAGTTCAAAAAGATTAGCGGCGACCCAAGATGGTGTGAATATTTTTTTATTCCAATTTCCTAAGCACATTATATTTATTGATAATATATTATTCATAATAATTTTTTTGAGTCCAAATATTTAAATTTAAACCACTTGAAAATTACACCTACCGAAGGCTTGCATATAACTACTTTACAAAACCACTCCACCCATTTCAAACTTGTAAATTTTTTTCAAGTGTTTCACATCATTTTTAATCACTCCACAAATATAGAAAAGATATAGGATAAAAAAAAGCAGTGTGGAGAAAAATGTAAAAAGTCAGGGAAAAATCCCTTTGCTGTTTTTTGGATGGGAAGGTTTTTTCTGTTGTTGGGAAAAAATTGTGTGTTTGTGATTGTTGGAGAGTACCGGGACATTCGGTGGCTCCGAAATTAGTTTGGGACAAGTTCCCGAAACCAGTGCGGGCAAGTTGTGAAAGGCGGCTGC
>CAZFFN010000159.1:0-49145 GCA_964518165.1 uncultured Thermoplasmatales archaeon | reverse complement strand
ATAGGAAATTGTTAAAAGATGGTGATTTATTGTCAATTTGAAGAATTTGACATAGTATAGTTCTATGACTTTCTGATAATCTGACAATGTCAAGTTAATAGAAAAATACAAACAATTATTTGTATTTAAAACATATTTTACTATATAAGTTACTCAAATGAAACACCGGAGGGAAAATTGGTACTGAGGAGATCAATAAAAATAACTATTTCTTTAATCCTATTATTCATATTTATATGGGCAAGCAGCAGCCTAGTTTTTAATATAAAAAACGTTGATAGAGACAGCGACAATTTATCAGATAAAGAAGAATTTTTAATTGGTTCAGACCCTCTAGATAAAGATACAGACAAAGATGGGCTAAACGATTTTGATGAATACAATTACTGGATGAATAGGTCAAAAAAAGAACTTAGTCAAAATTTTCTCGATTTTTGGATTGAACATTATAATGAATCTTACAATAGAATTTTAACAGAAGAAAAAATAAGAAAATTACTGTTACCCGAAGGAGATATTGACAATGACAATCTATCAAATATATGTGATTTTGACTCAGATAATGATAACATATCAGATTATAAGGAAATATTAAACAAAACAGATCCTGCTTTACCAAACCTAGACTCAAGTTCAAACACAGATACAAACAACAGTGAAAATGATGGCGGTGGATCTGGATCGGACGAAAAAAAGATGTACTCAACCGAAACCCATATCACTATTTTATCTTCAACTGAAATCAATAAAGAAGGAACTTTTTATGTTAAAGGAAAAGTAATTACTACAAATCAATCAAAAGTGACAAACTCAACGATTGAAATTTTTATAAATAAAACCAAAAATGAAAACGGAAGTTTTGCAGGTAGTGGAAAAGTTGATTCAAATGGTATTTTTAATATAACCTGTGAAATTCCAGAAAATGTACAAGTTGGCTCCAATCATATTGTCGCACATGCATTAGGTAATGATACATATGGAGATTCTTGGTCAGACCCTATAGTAAATATTTATTCAGACACAAAAATAGCTCTAGACATACTAGATTCCGTGGGTTTGAATCATTCTTTTCAAATAAAAGGAAGATTGACGGATACAGGAAATTTAGCCTTAAAAGAAAAAATCATAGAAGTAAAATTAGAAGAAATAAAAATAAGTGATTTTTTAACAGATGAAAACGGTGAATTTAAATTAAATCTTACAGTTCATAACCTAGGAGAATATGATATAATTGCGAATTTTGAAGGGACTGAATATTTAAACTCTTCAACTGCAAAAAAAACAATAATTGTAAAAGATTTAGGAACAAATATTGATGTATCATTATCTAAAAAGGTCTTGAAAAGAGAAGAAGAAATAAAAATTCAAGGAAATCTAACTGATAGTAATAATCAACCTATAGAAAATGCCAACATATCAATTTACTATAATAAAACAAAAATTACAACAATTGATACAAATACAGATGGATTTTTTGAAAAAGATATTATTATTCCAAAAAATTCTTCGCTTGGAAAAAATATAATAAAAGCAACCTACAAAGGAAATGAAGAATATGGTGAAGCAGAAAAAATAAATCAAATAACAGTCGAGTCAGAAACAATATTAGAAATAAATCCACCAGAAATAAAAAGTAATGAAAATAACGTCACTCTCACAATATCAGGCATATTAACAGATACCTACGACCATCCATTACCAAATAAAACTGTAAATATACACTCAGATCTAAACAAATCATATACAAAAACTAGTTTAAACGGTACATTCGAATTTAATATCAAACTTCCAAAAAATACATCATATGGAAACTACAAAATAATCTCATTTTTTAGTGGGTCTGAATATTATTTACCAACACAAAAAAGTATAACTTTTAAATTTAGTAAAAATGAAGAATATCCTTATAACAATATTTTAATATTAATTATTCCTTTAATCCTTTTAGGGATAGGTGGTGTAATATTGACTTTATTAAAAAGACAAAAAACCCAAACAAATAATACTTCAATACAAAAAATTGCAACTCAAAGCATCAATAATCTTCAAAATGAAAAAGATCCGCGAAAAGCTGTATTACAATGCTACTCTGATATGTGCAAATGGCTGGATGCATCCGGTTTGAAAAAACAATCTGATGAAACACCACGAGAGTTTGCAATTGAAATAAAAGAAAGATTAGACGTTACTGATGAATGCTTAATAAATCTTACAAAAATATTTGAAAAAGCTTGTTACAGCAAACATGAAATAGATGTATATGACAGAGATAAAACAATTCAATGCTTAGATGAGATATTATCAAGTCTAGTTAACACACCTCACGATTTAAATAAAGAAGAATAAAATTTAGAAGGTAGATAATGAACGATATATTATCAATGAACGCAATTGTTTTAAGCAACGTACTTGTTTGGACAAGCTTTGTAATTTTCTGCATAGCTGCCACAGCAATTTTTACTTTACTTTTATACAAATTATCAAACAAACCAGAGGAATTTGACCATAGATCAAGCTTAAAAGAAAAACAGATCCCTGGACTACTGAAAGATTTATCGACTAATCTTAGAGATGAAAAAAAATTAAAAAAATACAGATCATCAATAAAAAATACAATTATTGTAATGTTTTTACAAAAAATAGAGGAAAAAGAAAAACTTTCAAGAGAAAAAATAATTGATATGAAAAATAATAAACCACGGGAGTTCTACCAGATAATTGGGGATAAAGAAATTTATAACTTCATTTTAAATTTTGATGAAAATAAGGTAAATAAAGAGAAATATCTAAAAGAAATAAATATGATACTAGATAAAATGGAGGCTTGGGAGTAATGAGTTATTCAGTCTCAGAAATATCTAACATATGTGATAAATTAATTAAAGAAGTAAGTAAGATTGTTATTGGAAAAGAAGAAATGCTAAAGTTTGTTATTCTAGGTATTTTAACTGATGGACATATACTTTTTGAAGATTATCCTGGTCTTGCAAAAACTCTAACAGCAAAAACATTTGCAAAAGCAATAGGATGCAATTTTAATAGAGTTCAATTCACTCCTGACTTGTTACCCGCTGATATCACAGGCACCTATATTTATAATCAAAAAACAAGTGAATTCAGACTTAACAAAGGGCCTGTTTTTACAAATATTTTACTTGCTGATGAAATTAACCGTGCACCACCGAAAACACAAGCTGCGCTCCTTGAAGTAATGCAGGAAAGACAAACAACAATGGAAGGTGAAACCTATAGTCTTGATAGGCCTTTTTTAGTAATTGCTACACAGAACCCAATTGAATATGAAGGAACTTATCCATTACCTGAAGCTCAAATCGATCGTTTTATAATGAAACTAAATGTAGGTTATCCTGGGAAAAAAGAAGAGGAGGAAATATTAAGGCGGATGAAAAATGTTGATCTACATGATGCAAATATTTCAAAGGTTATCTATCCTGAAGATATTCTAAGGATACAAAAGTCAATAAAAGATGTTTTTATTGATGATGCAATTGGAGAGTACATTGTAAATATTGTACACTCCACAAGAAGCCATTCTGATGTAAAAGTTGGAGTAAGCCCAAGAGGTTCTATTGCAATCTTCAAACTAGCTAAAGCTAATGCAGCATTTCTTGGTAGAGACTATGTTATACCAGATGATATTAAAGAAGTTGTAGTACAAGCTATTGCTCATCGCCTTGTATTAAAACCTGAAATAAGAATGAAAGGAGAAAGACCTGAAGAGATAATTGCAAAAATTGTTAAAAATATCGCTGTACCAATAACAAGGTAGAATATGCAAACTATAAAAATATCTGGAATCATTGGCGGATGTTTAATTCTCTTACTTTTGAGCCTTATTTTTGTAAATTGGATATTTATAAGTCTCGCAATCCCATTAATAGTATATCTTTTTCTAAGTATAGCCACGTTTAATGAAGAAAAACTAGATATAAAAGTTAAAAGACATATATCAAAAGAAAGAGTATTTGAAAACGATCAAGTAGATGTAAGCCTAGAAATAGAAAACAAGGGGAAAAACATTAGTTTTTTAGAAATATATGATGAAATTCCTGAAAAAGTAGAAATAATAAAGGGTAGTAATTATGCTTTATTATCACTTAAGAAAAACCAAAAGATAACATTAGAATATACAATTCTATGCAAAATCAGGGGTTTATTTCCAGTTGGACCCGTAAAACTTAGGACAAAAGATTTTTTTGAAATATTTTACAAAGAAGAAAAAAATGAATCTACAAACCATATAATGGCGTTACCACATTTAGAAGAAATAAGAAACATCCCATTAAAAGCACGTGCAAATCTATTTCCTGGAGCGATACATGCAAAGCAAGCTGGTATTGGAACAGAATTTTACGGTCTTAGAAAATATTTACCAGGAGACAGTTTCAAACACATAAATTGGAAGTCACTAGCTAGATTCAATGATCTAATGGTAAACGAATTTAGCTTAGAAAGTACAATTGATATAATTATTATAATTGATACTAGAGAAATCGAAAAAATGGGTACCTTGAAGAAAAATCCACTAGAATATAGCATAAAAGCAGCAGGCTCTCTTGCACAATTTTTCTTAAACCGGCGTGATAGAGTAGGTTTTATATCATATGGAAAAAAAGAAGAAAAGATCAAATGGGTGTATCCTGAATCAGGGAAAAAACAACTGCATAAAATACTTGAGAATTTAGTAGAAATAGAAGCACATGGAAACTATCCTTTTAAAAACATGTTAGATCTAGCTTTTACAAGAATGATACCAAAAAAATCATTGGTCTTTTTTATCAGTTCTCTACAAAACGATGATACAATTCCCAAAGGAATTGAAAAACTGATTAGACTTGGTTTTAAAACACTTGTATTATCACCTTCTTCAATTGATATTGAAACAATCAATAGAGAAATTGACAGCATTGATAAAATATCATATAAAATACTTGATCTTGAACGTGAAAACAATCTATCAAAAATTAATAATACAGGTGCAATTGTAATAGACTGGAATCCAAAAGTTCCTCTTATGGCACAACTTGAGGAGGTGGGAAAATACCAACGAGCACGTTAAAAAGAATTGTAACTAAAATAAATATTTTAAAAACTGTTATTGCTTTTTTTCTATCCTATCTTAGCATCTATTTATTAAACGATTATTTTCAAATTTCTAAAGAATTTACTAACATAAATCTGCCTTCTTTATTAATTACTATACTAATTATCTCTATTGGCTCTTTAGTAGGATTTATCATTTTTAAACTTTCAAAATCAGATAAAATTCCAAAAAAATATTCTTCAAAACATTATTTTGCAGTGATTTTGCAGATAATGACAATAATATTTATCGGTGCAATTTTTTCATCTTATCTATTTAAAGGACAAAACCTTGAAAGTAACATATATTCTGTTTTATTCATAATTGAAGTGCCTTTCTTTTTTTTACTAATTTCAATTATTAGTATTTATTCCATCCTTAAAAAAGCAAAAAAAACTTTTATAATATCTTCTCTTATGATTATTTTCTTTCTTCTACTTTTAACTTCAATAAAAATTCTTAACATTTCAAATTATATTTTTTCTTTTAATGAAATATTTCTAACAGTATTATCTTTCATTATATCAATAATATATTTAGAACTTGGTATGAAAACTACTGATTTTGATTTAGTACTTAATAGAATAACAAATAATAAAAAACATTTGAATGAAAGTTCATTAAATGGATTCAACTCAATGTTAAATAAATATTTGTTAATAATCACAATGCTTTTTTTAATCTCTTTTCCATTAACATTCATATTCATTAATACAGAGATACTACCAAATATAGTTGACATTGGATTTAAAACAGGTTCAATTGAAAATATAATGATATTTACGATAATTTTTATTTTGATACCAATATCTTTTTGGTTTTTTTCTATTGAATTTCCAAAAAAAAGTTAAAAAAAATTAATCCTTATTGTTTGATTTTAAGTTGTATTTTTTAATTGTAAAATTAAAGGTACTTCCCTTTTTAGGGCCTTCGCTTTCTACCCAAATCTTTCCGCCGTGTTTTTCAACGATGCGTTTGCAGATAGGAAGTCCTAACCCAGTTGAATGATAATCACTAGTCTGCCTATCTGCCTTATAAAACTCATCAAATACCTTTTTTAGTTGATCTTTTGTCATTCCTATTCCAGTATCTTTCAAACTAATTTTTACATAATCTTTGTCTTCCTCTGAAGCATCAATAGTAATCTTTCCACCAGATTCTTCTGTGTATTTAACAGAGTTATTTATAAGATTTTTAAATACTTCTGAGAGTCTTAATTTATCTGCATAAACAAAAATATTATCTTTAATTTTGTTTTTAATTTCAATATTTTTTTCTTTAAGCATTGTTTTCTGTGTTTTAATTATTTTATCAGATAATTCTCTTAAATCTATTTTTTCATATTCAAAATCAATATTATCTGAGCGTAATTTAGCAAGTTTTAGCGTATCAAAAATTAAATCCTGCATATACTCAACATTAGCATTCATCACTTCAAGCATTTCCTTATTTTCGGAATCTTTTTCTTTTTCAATTAATATTGGCAAAAGTCCCACAAGCGGTTGCATCGGGTTTTTTAGGTCATGGCCGAGTTGACCTATGAATTCATCTTTCTGATCAATAATTTTTTCAAGAATACGGTTATACTCCTCGATTTTATTTCGGGATTTCTTTAGATCCTGTGCCATCTGATTAAAAGTATTTGATAATTCACCAAATTCATCTCTTGAGTTGATATCAGCTCGTGCATCTAGATTTCCTTTACCTAAACTTATTGTAGCTTGTTTTAATTTAGATAATGGCTTTTGTATTAAAATATAAACAATAAATATTGTAGCTACAAACATTAGAGAAAAAACTAAAATAGCCATGTTTATAGTGTTACTTATGTATGTTTCATACAATTGAAAATCTTTTTCTAAATCTAAAACAAGCTGATAGGTAGCAATATATTTCCCCGCATTATCAGATAGGTCTAACCTTTCTACAAGTACGTATCTATTTGTATCGGGTATCTCTTCAAATATTATTAGGCTAGGTTTTTCTAAAACTTTAATATGAAACTCTTTATATTCAGGTTCAGAGCCAGTTCTATTTTTATCACTAGACTCAGCTACTATTAATTTATAAGGCGGATCAGGATTTTGTGGTAAAACAATATCTAAACTTAAAACATAATCCCTATTTTTAAACATAAATTCGTTAATTGTTTGATTTGTGTAATTATCATCATTAAGCCTAGATACATTCCCAAAATAAGAATCAATTAAGTCACCATATAAATATACTTGTTTTCTGGCGTTATTACTTAAAAAATCATTTTTGTCTAAAATAAGATTGATTAAAAGAGCAGATGTTAGAAGAATAACTAATAAGGATACAAGAAAGAGAACTTTTAATATAATACTGATTTTTCTTTTCATATCATATACTTCCAACAAGGAACAAATATTTTTAGTTGTTCTAATTTAAAAATATTATATTTAAAACAACTTATACTAAATTTCTTTGTATCCCATCTAAATATAAGAAATATTTTTTTTATATAAAACTTTAATGCAAAAATAATTAGCTTAAAATTTTATCTAATTTATCCTTTTTATTTGCATATTTTATCTCTTGAGCAATTCTTCTACCAGTTGAAAGATCTGGTTGGATCAACTCTGAATAAGGAGAACCTGAAACATATGGATTTGTTCCCGCTACAATACGAGCACTGATTTCAAAGACTTTGAAATCAAGGTTTTCGGTAACAACAGTTTCCAAGCAAAAAGAACCAAAGATTCCTCCAAATATTTCATAAGATTTTTCTACAACAGATTTACCCATCTCAAAAACTTTAGGTAAAAGACTCTCACGTAATACAATAGGTATATTTCCAGTTACAACAAATGTTGGATGAATGCCGAGTTCTTCTAGTTCAGAAATGCTTCCAATTCTTTGTACCTCATCTATAGTTGTTTCATCACGACGATCAATACTAAGAAGTTGAAGACTTCCTTTTTTCATTTTATATGCATCTTTTTTGATGGGTGAATAAAAATAATGAAGATAGTAACGTGTCCCCATCACAAATTCTTGAATAGTATAAGCTTTTCTTTTATCAATTCGTTTTTTGAATTCTTCATAGGTTTTTGCAATAAAAAAACCTTTTCCACCTTTTGCACCGTGATATTTTACAATAACAGGCTGCTCGATGTAATGAGGATCTTTTATCTCACGAGGCATTGTAAGACCCGCTGCTTCAAGCCATTCTCGTTCTTTATCCCGGTCTGACTCCCACATAAGAACATCCCTGTTTCCAAAAGTAGGTAGATCGAGTTTCATAAAATTTTTAGCACCCAAATATTCAACAAAACTACCATGTGGAATAACTATTACATTTTTATCTCTAAGCTTTTTCGTATGTTTCAAAATCTCTTTGTAATCATCAACAACTAAAAATTCATCTGGCTTTCCAAGAGGAAAAGCATCATACATCTTCTTTCTTTTTTCACCAACGACAATACCAAGTGTTTTAAACCCTTCTTTTTTAGCTCCATTAAAAATCTGAAGAGAAGAATGGCTACAAACAGTACATATCGTTAGATCTTTTTTATCATAATTTGCAAGCATGTCGCTTATATTTATCTCAGTCATTTTTACGACAACCTTGCAGTCAGCTAATAGAGGTATAGTTTTTAATCATTTCTATTGATTCATTTGAATTATAACATTTTTTGAAATATTTGCTACAAATAAAAACATTTAATTTTTATAAAAGTAATAAAATTTTGAATAGAATGAAAAATTACAGTGAGATTATTATTAATAGATTGAAAAAATTTTCAAAAAAAGACATTGTAATTAGTAAACATGCACTTATTAGAATAAAACAAAGACAGCTTAAAATAGAAGAAATTAAAAGAAACATAACAAATCCAATAAGGCTAAAATATGCTTTTAAGCAAAGTTCTAAACGGATAGGTGAAGAAAAATACGACTGTTATTTTGATTATAGCAAAAATCTCTGCCATAGATATATCTTAGTAATTAAAGAAAAAATAATTGTAGTAACCGCAATTAAGATTAATAGAAAATGGCAACATAAAGTATATAAGAAAATTAATTAATAGAGGTAAAAAATGATAAGGAAATTTAATTTTGATTATGACTCGGAAAACGATAATCTATTTTTATATAATTCTAAATCTAAATCAAGGGCAAGTATTGAATTAAATGATATAGTAATAGATTTCAATAGCAAAAAACAACTAACTGCAATTGAAATCACAAACGCAACAAAAATTCTTAAATCTCTTGTAAAAGAAAAAATAAAACTAAATAAAAAAATGTTAAAAGAAATAAAAGATTGTAAAATCGAAATAATCAAACAAAATAATAATTTTATAATAAGATTATTTATAGAACTTAAGTCAAAAAAACTTTTTACACCAATTATTATCCCAACAGTTAATGAAAATAATCCAATTATCACAAATTAAAATAGTATTATTCCTCAAAAATGGATACATTTGTACAACAACAGTTTAAAAGGGGCAAAATAACATTTATTTTGATAATAATGTTGATCGTAGGTCAAGTAACAGATAAAGAAGAAGCAAAAGAAATTTCTTTTATAGCTAAACTTTTTGTTGTAGGTACTCGTGCTAGGGAACTAGCCAAAGAAAAAAAATAAAACATTTTTTATCTTCTTTTGTTACATTTTATTCAATAAACTTTATATTCAAGCTTAATCTTCTTTTGAATACACGGTGATAAACTGGTAAAACTAACATTTTACGGCGGAATAGAAGAAATAGGTGGAAATAAAACCCTTCTTGAAGATGGCGATACAAAAATATTTCTTGATTTTGGAATGAGCTTTGGTAGAAGAGAAAAATATTTTGAAGAGTTTTTAACGCCCAGATCGGCAAATGGAATAGGGGATTTTCTAGAGTTAAACCTGATTCCAAATATAGGGGGAATATATAGAGAAGATCTACTAAAACACCAAGGTATAAAACCAGAGTCTCCAGAAGTTCAAGGTGTGTTTTTATCTCATGCTCACGCAGATCATGCAAATTATATTTCTTTTCTGCATAGAGACATTCCAATATACTTGGGAAAAACATGTAAATATATCCTCGAAGCAGTAAAAGAACAGAGTAGAAGAGAAATTGAAAATGAAGTTTTAGATTTCAAAAAAAGACCAGCTTTTAGAAAGAACTATAGAGATCCACCTATCAAAAGAAATTTTAATACATTTAGAACAGGAGATAAAATAAAAATTGATGATTTAGAAATTGAGCCCGTACATGTTGATCATAGTGTTCCCGGTGCATACGGATTCATTATTCATACATCTGAAGGCCCGATTATATATACAGGAGATCTAAGAGCACACGGCAGACACAATCATTTAACTGAAGACTTTATAAGAAAATGTAAAGAAATTAGGCCAATAGCAATGATTACTGAAGGAACTCGTGTTGACAGTGGCAAAACAGATGAATCAGAAGAAAAAGTATATAAAAAATCCAAAAAAAACCTTGAAAAAAATAAAAATCTCTCTATTGTTGATTTTAATTTTAAAGATGTAGACCGTTTTACTACCTTTTATAATATAGCAAAATCTCTTAATAGAAAACTAGTGATAAGTTTCAAACACGCGTGTTACCTTGAAAGATACCATAAAGACAAGAAACTAAGATCGCCTGATAGTAGAGATGAAAATATTGTTATTTTAAAACCAAAAAGGATGACAGGCACATATATAGATGAAGATTATACCGATTATTATATCAAAAAAAGACTTAATTATCCAAATATTAAAACTGCTGAAGAAATAAGAAAAAAACCAGAAAGCTACATACTTGTTCTAAATTTCTGGTATCTGAACTCTCTAATTGATCTAAAACCAAATGAAGGAATATATGTTCATTCTCTTTCTGAACCGTTTAATGAAGAAATGGAAATTTCATATGAACGTATGATAAATTGGATAATGCATTTCAATATAAATTTTGTACAATCACATTGTTCCGGACATATAAATGGATATGACTTAATGGAAATGATTAAAGAAATTAACCCAAGAAAAATTTATCCAATCCATACTGAAAAACCAAAATTTTTTAAAAAATTAGATATAGATACAGTTATTGTAAAGGAAGGGAAAAAATACTCACCAAAAGTATAAAATACTTAATTTCATAACAAACTAAAATTTTTTTGATACATATTATAAGGTAAAAGGTATATATCAAAAAAGTTGTAATTTAGATTTAAAATCTTAGGTTAAATTCCTAAGGGGGATAAATTAAATGTCAGATCTTTACAATTATGAAAAAAAGAAAGAAGAAGGACAAACAATGATAAAAACAGACACAGGTAAAAGAAAAAAAGAACAATTCATTGAAGATTTAAAAGAAGGAGATACATTAAACGATTTTTTTGCTGTTAAACTTAAAAATCCGCCTAGACCCTATAAAAGAGGCACATGGTTTAACCTGGTTGTTAACGATAAAACAGGTGAAGTGAGCATAAAATACTGGGGCGGAGACAATAAAGACAGAGTGAAAAGATTATATGATAGTTTCAAAGTTGGAGATGTAATACAAATCCGGCAGGGAAATGTTGAGATATATAATGATAAAGTCCAAGTTTCAGTCAGTGAAAAAGCAGGTGGTCTTAGACGATGCAGCCCTAATGAATATGAGATAAAAGACTTTCTACCTACTCTTGAAAATGAAAAAATAACTAAATATAATAAAGAAATGGAGAAATACATAGAATCAGTGAAAAATAAGGATTTAAGAAATTTACTTGACAGTTTTTTTAATGATAAAGAATTCAAAGAAAGATTTCAAAAAAGCCCTTCAGCGATCACTCATCATCATAACTATATAGGTGGAAACCTTGAGCATACCTTAGGTGTTGTAAGGCTTTGTAATAATATCTGTGAGATGTATCCAAATGCAGATAGAGACATGGTCATTACTGGGGCAATTTTACATGATATCGGAAAACTTAAGGAATACAGAACAACTGCTGCAATAGATAAAACAGATAAAGGAAACTTCATAGGCCATATCGTAATGGGCGACCGATGGATTCGTGAAAAAATAGATGAAATTAGAAAAACAAAAGACTCATTTGACAGTGAAAATGAAAATAAAATATGCCATATATTATTAAGCCATCACGGCAAATATGAATTTGGAAGTCCTCGTATGCCAAAGACAGTTGAAGCAATGATAGTTCATTCTGCTGATATGATGGATTCACAGGTTAAAAACTTCATCCAAATTATTGAAGAAGGAAGAAAAACTGTTGAGGAAGACTGGGGATTTATTTGGGATTCAGGAATGGGACAAAAAAGGCCTATGTATTTAGGTGAAAGTTAGAGTTTAGTTTTTCATAAAATTCTTAATCTCATCAAAAGGGTCTTTTGATTCCTTTAAATCTTTTATATATTTTTTAAAACGAGGTGCTCTTTTATCAAGAATAACAGCTACACCTCTATCTTTTTCATCGCGGATAAGGCGGCCTATTGACTGCATTAGTTTTCTTGCAGTTGGTGCTTCAACAATATATTCCCATCCCTTTCTAAATTTGACATCATAGTACTGTTGTAAAGCACGTTGTCTTGCTGTAGGTTTAGGATAAGGAATCCCAATTATTAATGCAATTTCAAGTTCTTCAGCTGGAAAATCCATACCCTCGCTGATCCTTCCACCCATGACACTAAAAAGAGCTGCACCATCTGAATCATTATTTCCATGTTCTTTGAAATCTGATACTAGATCCATTAAAGCAGATTGAGACATTTTTTGTTCTTCAAAATAAACACATCTGGTAAAATTAGAAAGATTTTCATTTCTTCTAAACATGGACATAATATTGAAACTAGGGAAAAAAACCATAGTGTTATGTGGAAAATTATTACATATGTTTTTTACATAAGAGATCATTCTATCAAGAATCTTATCATCCTTTGAAATATCAGAATATTTTGTTGTTACATCTTTAACAAATAGTATTTTTCTATTATTTTTTGAAAAAGGAGAAGGATAAGACACAAGTTCAGTGATATTTGATAGACCCATAGAATCACGGTATTCTTCTAAGGGTTCAAGCGTACCACTCATATGGATAGAACCATGGAAATCATGAATTATTTTGGATCCTACAGAGGGGTCCAAACAATATGATTCGATACGTGGGTTTTTACCTTTTTTTGCATCAACAACTAGTTTTGCATACTGATCCATCTCAAGGTTTATCCAAAAATCCAAAAAAAGCCCAAGTTTATGTAAATAAGAACGAGGAAGTTTTCCTTCTTTTTCCCGGTATTCCTGTATTTTTTCACCATATGCAACTAAATCACCTACAATATCATGAAGAGTTTTACTAGTGATACTAAGCCTCGATAAAATTTCAGTTTCAAACTCATGACTTGGAATAAAAGCATCAGATTGTTTTACTCCCCCTCTTCTGATACCATTTTCAAGTATACAGTATACATATGTATCACGCAGCTCTCTGAGAATATTTGAAAGTGTTTCACAAAAGCTTTTCACTGAAAACCTTCCATCTATCATTGATGGATCACCATATTTTTCTGCTTCAAAAATACAGTTATTTATCATATACATAGAGAGTTGTGCTGAAAATAAATCTCTAATGTAATCAGGTAAGTTATGTGCTTCATCTACAATTAGAATCATATCGTCTACAGAGCAACTTAGTGAATCAAAAAGCATGTTTCTAATGTTTAAATCAAAAACATAGATGTATGGAACAACCACAACTTTAGCTTCTTTTAAAAGCATCTTGTTTAGTTCATAAGGACATATCTGTTTATCCGTACAATAATCAATAAATTCTTCAGCGGTTGGAATGTTTTCTTTAAAAAAATCTATTGCTTCATTTTTTCTTTTTTCATCAAGAATTCCGCGGTAATAGATACATCCTTTTGATTCGTTGTTTTTAGCTTTCTTTTTCTGACTTGAGCAAAATTTTGATAGTTCTTCAGATGAACCATATGAAAGATCAGGATTATTCTTTGAAAGTATGCACATATTTGACCGGCCTTGCATCCCAACGCCGTAGATCCTGCTTGTTAAATCCTTATTTTTCTTTTTTATCTCTCTAAGTTCAAGTATTACTTGTCTTTGTTGAGAATTAGTTCTAGTTGTATATATTATTTTTTTACCATTTTTTATAGCATAAGATAAAGCTGAAGAAATTGTACATGCAGTTTTTCCTGAACCTGTTCCAGATTCAAAAACTAAGTGTTTTTGTTCAGAGAGTATCCTATTTATGGTCTGCATTATCGCTATTTGGTTTTTTCTAGGTTTATAGGGAAAAAGACTCATGTTTTAAACAGGTGTATACGGGAGGTATTAAAAAGATTTAGTGGGACATTATTTAAACTATTAATATCTATACAAAATAGCTATGGCTATAAAACCATTTGATAAGATAAAAATCGAACTGTTGAATAATATACCTGAAAAACTTTTTGGAATTATTCCTACTAAATGGGAAAAAATAGGCGATATTCTAATAATAAAACTAAGTGAAGAATTAGAGGATTATAAAAAAACAATTGGAAAGAATTACGCAGATGTTTTAAATTGTAAAACTGTTTTAAATGATAAAATCGGAATAACTGGAGAATTAAGAGAACCTAATGTTGAAATTATTTATGGATCAAAAAATACTGAAACAGTACATATAGAAAATCAAGTTAGATTCAAAACTGATCCAGCAAAACTAATGTTTTCATCTGGTAACATGGATGAAAGAATATTTATGAGTAAACTTAACACAGAAGATGAAACAATAGTTGATATGTTCGCAGGAATTGGATATTTTAGTCTTCCTATTGCAGTTCATTCAAATCCAAAAAAAATATATGCATGTGAAAAAAACCCAAATGCATATCACTATTTATGCCAGAATGTTTTACTTAACCATGTAAATGAAATTATTGAACCACTGAAAGGAGACAATAGAGAAATTGCACCTGAAAATACTGCTGATAGAGTCATTATGGGATATATAGGTGGAACTGAAAATTTCTTTGAAAAAGCAATAAAATGTTTGAAATACAATAAAGGCATTATTCATTTTCATGAAAAATATCCTGAAAAAATAAAATTAGACACCCCTCTTAAAATGTTTGAAAAATATGCTAAAAAATTCAATAGAAAAGTAAATCTTTTAGATATAAGAGAAATTAAATCATATGCTCCAAAAATAAGTCACTTTGTATTTGACTGTGAAATAATATGAACGAAGAAATAAAGTTATATATTTATCATGCCGCTGAAGACGATCCAAAGAAATGCAGCGCTAGAAAACTAGCTAAATTTAAACTTGCTAAAATTGAAACAAATATAAGAAAAACAAAGAGAAAAACTATTCTTTTAAATCCATTTGCAGAAAAAAGTATATCTAAAGAAGATAAAGAAGATGCCCTGGAAAATGGGATTTTAGCTGTAGATTGCTCTTGGAAAAATGCGGAAAATGCTTTTGAATATCTTGATAAAAAAAACTATTCTCGAGCTCTACCTTTTGTTGTAGCAGTAAACCCAGTAAACTATGGTAAAGCATGTAAACTATCAACACTAGAAGCATTTGCAGCCGCTCTTTATATATTAGGAGACACTGATCAGGCAAAGAAAATTTTGGAACTCTATAAGTGGAGTCCGCATTTTATTGAAATGAACAAAGAACCACTTGATAGATACAAAAATGCAAAAAATAGCAAAGAAATTATCGAGATTATGAAAGAGTATATAGATTAAAATTCCAGTTTCTTATTTTCCAGTTCTTTTTGATTGCTTTCTAATATTAAATTTTGTTTGAAATGTAAAATTAAAAACAAGCAAATTGAAAAAACTGCAATAAAAAAACCGTAATTAATTGAAAAACCACTAGATACATTATAAACATTGAAGGATAAAGAGTCATATAATCCTCCTATTGTAAATAATATCAATGCAACAATTTCTCCAAGTGAAATATATAGAAAATAATTTATTTTCTTAGAACCGAAAAATTTAATTGACAAATAAGCCAAATAAGTAAGTACTACTATGCCTCCGATACTCAAAATAAATAATAAAAGACTAAAAGTTGATTTTGTAAAAAAACCAGTATTTCCTGCACCATAATCAGATAATTCTGGAGCTAACTCATAGACCTCCGGATTACCTGTTTCAAATCTAAAAAAGGAAAAAAAAGTGTATACATGATGCTCTGAATTAAAAGAAAGTCTATCATCTTTTACCATTCTGTCAACTAAAAAATAAGAGTTATCCTTAACAAATAATATAGGATAATCTTCAGTGAAATATTCTTCTTTATAATAATCACTGCTATTCCAGCTGGTAATTGGAGTGAAACCTGAAATTATTGCAGAAGAAACTGCTATAACAAATAGTAATAATAATAAATTTTTTTTATCTTTATGTTTCATCCCAATACAAAAATAAATATTTAATTTAAAGTTATAAATGTTTGCGTAAAAAATATACATTATCTTTAAGTAAGATTATGTATTTTCAAGGAAGATATGACCCGAAGTCTTGATACTTTCTTTAAACCAAAAAGCATAGCCGTTGTTGGTGCATCAAAGGATTCTAGAAAAATTGGAAACGCTGCCCTTAAAAATATTCTTATTTCTGATTATGAATGTAAACTTTACCCTATTAATCCAAATGAAGAGGAAATCCTTGGATTAAAATGTTATAAAAAAGTTCAGGATATAAAAGGAAATATAGATCTTGTATTGATATCTGTTCCAGCAAAAATTGTACCCGTAGTTTTAAAAGACTGCAAGAAAAAAAATGTTAAAAATGTAATAATTATATCATCTGGTTTTAGTGAAGTAGGTAAACATGAATTAGAAAATAAACTCAAATCAATAATTAAAGATACAGATATGAGGGTACTAGGGCCAAATGTTATGGGTTATAAAAACGCATCAATTGGCCTAGATGCTTCTTTTGTATATGGAAATCCAAAAAAAGGCAGTGTATCACTAATTAGTCAGAGTGGAGCCTTAGGTATAGGTATGATATATCTAGCAAACAATGAATATATGGGGGTTTCAAAGATTATTGGTGTTGGAAACAAAATAGATATCGATGATGATGATCTTATTGATTATTTCGCCCAAGACCCCGACACTAAAGTTATTGGCCTTTATATTGAAGCTGTAAAAGACGGAAGAGCGTTTATGAACTCTATTCATAGATGTGATAAACCAGTTCTAGTTGTTAAAGCAGGTAGAAGTAGTGCTGGAGCTAGGGCTACAGCATCACATACTGGAAGTATGGCTGGTTCTGATAAGATATACAGTGCAGCAATTAAGCAAGCAGGCGGCATCAGATGTAGAGATGTAGTTGAACTTTTTGATATGGCAAAAGCTCTTGCAGGTCAACCTCCTGCTATGGGAAACAGAATTGGAATTATTACAAATGGTGGAGGACTTGGAATACTTCTTACAGACGCATGTGAAGCAAATGGACTTAAAATTCCTAAGCTTTCAGAGAAAACAGCAAAAAAAATGGATAAAATACTTCCAGATCTTGTAAAACCTAATAACCCAGTAGATCTTGTTGCTGATGCAGGTTTTTATAGATATGAAAAAGCAACTCGTTATATGCTTGAAGACCCAAATATTGATGGTGTGATTGTTGCATCAGTTCATGGCGGATATGCAAGACCTGAGGAATTTACTGGTGCTATTTTAAAAATGATTCGTGAGAGAAAATATCATGAAACATATAAAAAACCGATTCTAGCAACCTGGGTTGGTGGACGTGAATACGAAGATTTGGTCCTTGATTTAAAATCAGCAGGTGTACCTATTTATCCGTCTAGCTGGAGGACTGCTAGAGCAATGATGTCACTATATTTAGAAGGAAAAAGAAATAAATAAAATATTTCTAACAAGTTAGATGCATAGCAAAAACTACATCTTTTTCTTTACTTAATTCATTATATTTCTCACATGCCTTTTTTGTTTTAAAAGAAATCCATTCAATATTTTTTGATTTCAAAAAATTCTTTGTCTCATCGGGAATTTTCATAACACCAAATGCTCCTTTTCCGACTATTAATAGTTCAGGATTATATTCAACTACATCTTTTAGATCATCTGGAAACAACTTATGTCCTTTCTTTCTAAACCAGTTTTCTTGTATTTTATCTGGAAAAATTATCAAATCTGAAGTAAATTCTTTTCCATCAACAACAATTTTTCCAAATTTATATGAATCAATCATCCTACCCAATCAACACCTAGTTCTTCTTCCCAATTCTTTTTTGAGCCATCCCATTTACCTGCCACATCAGATGGGACACATTTTTTACAGACACTAATAAGTTTAAAATAACAAGATTTACAAACTGATCTTCCACATTTTATACAAACTGATTTTGCTTGTCTTTCACCACAGATCTCACACATTCCTTTTGGTTTTTTCTTAGAAAAATCTTCTTTTTTATCTTTTTTAATTTTATCTTTTGATTCATTTAGCCATTCAACTAGCTCTTTGTTCATCTCTGTTTTTTTTGTCATATCTTTCTCAATTTATAAAGAGCAATACTAGTTTAAAAAACTTATTTATCTTTCTTTTCCAAAGCAATTCTGTTATGTATAAAATTTGAAATAATATGAATAATTGGAGTTACAATTAGTAAAAATAGTATATGCCAAATACTGATATTTTCAAAAAACCAGTTCATTTTTGCTAGGCCAAGTATATCAAGTAAACCTGAAATAAAAAAACTAAAAATCAATACTCCTAGGATAAAATCAAGTTGGTCAAATGGAATCCAGTCTTTTCCTCTTTTTATTCCTCTTCTTCGTTTAAAAAAACTTTCAATGATATCTCCTGATAATGCTCCAAAAGTTATTGAAAAAAGAATCGGTATCATATATGGAAAACCAAAGAAATCAGTAATACCAATAAATGCATATTCAGTATTATTTATGTAAAAGGCTGCAATTGATAATCCAAACCCACTTATCATACCAATAAGTGTTCCAATTAGCAGACCTCTCCAGGTTTTTCCATCGCCAAGAAGTCTTTTACCATCTTTATAGGTTTTTTTAAAATCAATAGGTGTTCCGCCGCCTACAAGCTTTGCACTTGCATTAGCAATATATGCAGGAAGTATAATCCAGAATGCCTGAGCAATAATTTCAAGGCTCATTTTTCAAAAGAAATAGAAAACTTACTTAAAACAATATTGAAAAAAGAGAGATTATTCTTTTCTGCTAAGTTTTAAGCCTTTGTAACAAAACTTGTTACTTCTTTTTACTAGCCCTTTTAGTGCAAGATTTGATAATTTAAAGTTTTCAGCAACCATATTTCCAAATTTACCGTTTTCACCAATAAAATCATAGATATCTTCTTCTAGTTTTTCGAATTGATTTGGATTTAATGAAGCAACTGTGAAAATCTCACTTATTTCATTAACAGGACAAGAAATATTAATATTAAAAGCAGAGTAATATGATCTGTATTTTTTTTGTGGTTTACCCTCTATTCCTTCTTCAGATGTGGTCCATCTAGTCTCAACTAGTTTCATTTTATCAAAGAAATCAAGTGCATCTTCACCGTCATCGCCATATTTTTCTTTGATTTCAGAAAGTGGTTTCCATCCTTTAAGGAGTTCTCTGAATACTTCTTTTTTTGTTTGATTGTTAAAAGCCCTTAAAAGTGGGACTAAATCTGTTGAGTCATTTACAACTTTTGTACGCATCATCTTTATCTACCTATGTTTATTATAAATTTTATAAATTAGTGGTATATAATAATATCAATGTTATATATTTAAATGTTATTGTGGATCCATCCTAAAAGAGAGGTTTACAATAAAAGCAGTATAATAAAAACTACTATTACTTCTACCATTGTAAAACGAAGTACATCTGTTGTCCTTGCTGAATTTTCTACATCAAAGAGTGGAAGAATAGCAGAATAAATAGTTGTTAGTAATATAGGTATAACTAATATTATATACCAAATACTATCAAAAATAATAAGACCCGGATAGAAAAATAGAAAGATGCCTACAAATAAATAGAATACACCTACGATAGCAGCATTTTTTCTACCTATTCTAACAGGTAATGTTCGTCTAAGTGCTTTATCGCCTTCATAATCTTTAACATCTAACAATATTTCTCTTCCAAATAGTATAAAAAATGATATACTTGCATAAAATAGTGGTGCAAATATATCTCCAACAGCCGCACCACCATATAAAAAAGATACAGAAATAGTAAATGCGACTACAAAGTTTCCAAGAAGGCCAGTTTTTTTTGAGACAAATTCATACAAAAATATCAAAGTTACTCCGAAGATCGATAGAAAGAATACTTGTATATTAATAAATAATGATATGATCAGCCCCATTGAAAAAAAAGTTATTCCCATTAAAAGTGCTGTTTTTCGTTTGATCACACCGGACGGCAGAGGTCTGTTAGGATGAACTATTTTATCTATTTCATAGTCGAAATAATCATTAAATGGTGAAGCACCAACAGCAATAAAAAATACAGCAAACATAGATAGGAGAACTGGTGTCGATATGAGCGTTGAATCTGCTGATAAAGCTCCTATGTACACCGTAAAAAAAGCAAGTAGATTTATTTCTGGTCTGGTGATTAATATTAACGACTTGATTTTTTCTATTGTTCTTTCCATTTTTATTCTCAGCTATATTGTTATAAGATAAATATAAGAGGGTTTTTTATTTAAATCTTATTATTATAATATCGGCAAAATCTAAATAATCTTAATTTAAAACGAAATGATTATTCTAAAAATTATTTATTTTTTAGTTTTTGGTATTCCTTTTCAGTTTGATGCTCAATATATCCTTCGCCGCGGAATGCTGATATTCCATGAGCTGCAACTCCAATACCCCAACCAAATAGAACAAAAACAGGCCAGGGGGCAACATCTCCACCAGTTATAAGCCACCATTGTGCAAAGAGAAAAGCATTAACCGCTATGTAAATTACAAGATGGATGTAAAAATCTGATTTTTCTTTTGCAATTTTTCTAGCCTTTTTTCTTAATTCTTCATCGGTTGGCATATAACTGCAAAATAAAAATAAATATAAAAAAGTATGGACTGGTCGGGATTTGAACCCGAGGCCTCTTCCATGCCAAGGAAGCGATCTTCCGAGCTGATCTACCAGCCCAAACTGAGAAACTCTAAAACAGAATACAGCAAATAAAATTTACTACTAAAACTTTTTAATAAAAACAAATTATGACAAAACTACAAATGAAAAAGAAAAACCTAGAAATAATCCTACAAAAAATTCCAGATTTTGATAACCCATCACCGCTCTTAGAGCAATACACAACACCAGGAAATATTGCAGCAGATATACTTTTTTCAGCATTCCAATATGAAGATATAAAAGACAAAGAAATTCTTGATTTAGGGTGCGGTACAGGCATTTTTTCAGTAGGTTCATATCTTTTGGGTGCAAAAAAAGTAATAGGTATAGATATTGATAAAACAGCAATAAAAACTGCAAAAGATTATTCTTTAGAAAAAAATTATGAAATTAAATATATCCAAAAAGATGTTAAAGATGTAGAAACAACGGCGGATACAATAATCATGAATCCTCCATTTGGTGCACAAAAATCAAATAAAAAAGGAGATAGAATTTTTATTGAGAAAGGATTTGAAATAGGAAAAATAATCTACAGCCTTCATCTCTCTGAAACAATACCTTTTCTAAATAAAATGATTAAATCATTAAATGGAGAAATAACATTTACTAAAAACTATATTTTTCCAATAAAATATACATACGAATTTCACAAAAAAAAAGTAGTAAACTATGATGTAACTCTTTTAAGGATTGATACTAACAAATAATTAAATACTAACTTATTATGACATAGGACATAAAGGTTAAGATAAAAATGACAAAATCAAGACAAAAAGACCAAAGAATAGGTGTTTTTGTAGACGTTCAAAATATGTACTACTCTGCAAGAAACTTATACAAATCAAAAGTTAATTTTAAAACAATATTAAAAGAAGCAAGAGCAAATAGAAAGATAATAAGAGCTATAGCGTATGTTATAAAAGCTGATGAAAAAGATGAAAACACATTTTATGATGCACTAGAAGAAATGGGTTTTGAAATAAAATCAAAAAAACTACAAGTTTTTTATGGCGGAGCAAAAAAAGGAGACTGGGACGTTGGTATTGCAATGGATGTAATGAGGCTTGCTCCAAAACTTGATACCATTGTTCTTGTAAGCGGAGACGGAGATTTCTCTGATCTTCTTGAACATGCAAAAAGCTTAGGTTGTAGAACAGAAGTAATAGCTTTTAAGAAAACAACATCACATAGGCTTATAGAAGTTGCTGATTTTTTTATTGATTTAGATAAAAACAAAAAGTTTTTACTGGGAAAAAAGAAATAACAGTTTATTTTAAAAACTAGAAAACAATTGATACTTTCAAACCATTTCAGGTGAATGATATGAAATACATAAAAACAAAACAAGCCGAATATGTATTAGATGACGGGGAAAATGTAAATGATCTAGGGCACTGCGAACTAAAAGAAGCAAAGGAAATAGCAAAGAAAACTGCAAGAAAAAATAAAAAACAAGTGTTTATCCTAAAGATTATTGGTTATATCGACCCGGAGAACTGATTAATAATTGTTAATAATCAGCCGAAAGTATAATAATAGGTTACCTTATCTGCTTTCGACCTAGAGACTTAAAAAATTAATTGGAAAGTGAGAAAATTGGCAAGAAAAAAGACTAAAAAATTCAGAGGTTCAATGACCCACGGCCGTGGTAAAAAAGCTGGCCGAGGTGCCGGATTAAGAGGCGGTAGAGGAAACGCTGGCCTTTTGAAACATCGATACATGTATATGAAAAAAAATATGCCAAATCATTTTGGTAGACACGGATTCAAAAGACCGCAGAGCACTTTAAAAGAAGTAAAAACAATTAATGTTAATGAACTAGATGAACGGTTCAGCGGTAAAAAAACAATTGATCTTTCTAAAGAAGGAATTGATAAATTACTTGGATCCGGTCAGATAAATAGTAAACTTAAAGTTAAGGTTAATAATGCTTCTAAGAAAGCAATTGAAAAAATTGAAGAGAAAGGTGGCGAGGTAATTCTACCAGATGAAAAACCTCAAAAAGAAGAAAAACAGTAATAGAAAGAAATATATTTAGGGTTTGAAATGGCAGAGGAAAAAAAGAGCAGGCTGTATAAACTTAAACCGCTCATCGAGAGATGGCCTGCTATTACAAAACCAGAAGGACATGTTAATTTTCGGACAAAGATACTCTGGACTCTGTTTTGTTTAATAATTTATTTTGTACTTACAAATGTAATGATATATGGGCTTTCTACTCAAACAATCGATATGTTTGAACAATACCGTTTCATTATGGCTGGTGCATCTGGTTCAATTATGCATCTTGGAATAGGACCTATCGTTACAGCATCAATTATTCTACAGCTTTTTGTTGGTGCAAAAATAATTAATCTTGATCTTCAGAAAGAAGAAGATAAAGCTATTTATCAAGGTACACAAAAAATTCTAGTAATTGTAATGATTTTTATAGAAGCAATGCCTCAGATATTTGGCTATCTACAACCAAATGATGCTTTTGTAGGTATGGTTGGCGAATGGGCAGGAACAATTATTGTAATTCAACTGGTGATAGGTGCACTTCTTGTGTTTTTCATGGATGAACTTATATCTAAATGGGGTATTGGATCAGGAATTTCCCTTTTTATTGCTGCTGGTGTATCACAAGCAATTTTTACTGGTCTTTTTAACTGGTTACCTGTTCAAGGTGGTGCATGGGGTGAATGGACTACTAGTAATCCTCCGGCTGGTGTTATTCCAGGGACTATTTATCTTGGAAGTGAATATAATTTAGGCCAGCTTATTAATGGAGGTTATCAACAGATATTTCTTGGAGGAGCAAATTACTCTAATGCTATTTTACCTTTAATTGGTTTTATCACTATATTTTTGTTTGTAGTATATGCTGAATCAAGTAGAATTGAACTCCCTCTCGCACATGGTAAAGTCCGTGGAGCACGAGGACGTTATCCAATTAGACTGCTTTATGCTTCAGTTATACCTGTTATTTTAGTTTCTGCACTATTGGCAAATATTAACATGTTTGCAATGTTATTGTGGAGAGCAGGTGATTCCATACCACTGCTTGGAGGGCAATGGTGGATAGGAGCTTTCAACCTTCAAGCTGGGGGCAGCACCCAGGCTATTGGTGGTGGTGCATGGTACCTGTCAAGTCCTGGAGGGATAAACAATTGGCTTATTCCGATACTATCTGGCGGAGACGGTATGCATAGTGCCCTGCAATATTCACTGAAAGTAATTATCTACATGTCAGTCCTTATTATTGGTTCAGTTCTATTTGCTAAGTTCTGGATTGAAACAACCAATATGGGTCCTTCTGATGTAGCAAAACAAATTCAGAGTAGCGGTATGCAAATACCTGGTTTTAGGCGTGACCCAAGAGTATTAAAAAAAGTCCTTGAAAGATACATACCAGCAATAACTGTAATTGGTGGAGCAACAATAGGAGCACTCGCAGGTTTTGCAGATATGATAGGAACAATAGGCATGGTAAATGGGACAGGTGTATTATTAGCAGTTAGTATTATCATTCAACTCTATGAACAAATTGGTAAAGAACAAGCTATGGAAATGCATCCAGTACTCCGTGGTTTCTTTGGAAACGAATAAAACAGGTGATAAATTGTGGGAGTTATAGTTGTAACTGGCATTCCTGGCGTTGGAAAAACCACTGTTATGAAAAAAGCAGCTGAAGGGCTCGACATAGAGTTTGTAACTTTTGGAACAGTTATGGTCGAGATTGCAAAAGAACTAGATTACGTGAAAAATAGAGACGATATGAGAAAACTAACACTTGATGAACAAAGAGAACTACAAGTCAAATCAGCTGAAAAAGTTGAAGCAATGAAAAACGTGATACTAGACACGCATTGCACAATAAAAACACCACAAGGTTATATGCCTGGTCTCCCCAAGTGGGTTATAACTAGATTAAAACCACAATCTATTGTTCTAGTTGAAGCAGACCCTCAAGAGATATATAACAGAAGAAAAAAAGATACCACTAGAAACAGAGATCCAGATACAATTGAAGAAATACATGAACACCAAATGATCAACCGCGCTGCTGCTATGTCATATAGCGCAATCTCAGGTGCAACCGTAAAAATTGTATTTAATCATGATAACAAACTTGATAGTGCAGTAAAACAGGCTAAACCTGTGTTAAAATAAATATAGTACCACTTTATTTAGAAAAGAAAAGGACGAATAAAATGTTTAAAAAAAACGATACAAATGCACAAGGAAATATTTTTCTTTATATGATGTTATTCATAATTGTAATGCTTATTTTTACTACAACTGGCCTAGCTAATTATTTAGGTGTAATTGTAGGAGCAGGACTGGAGCCAATAATTGGTTTTGGAGGAAAATATCCTATATTAACATTGTTTTTAGCTGGTCTTATTGTTGTAACACTATCCTCATCACTTACTAATCTTTTCACTGACTGGATAGAGATGGGCAGATCCCAAGAATCAACAAAAGCATTTCAAAAGGAAATAAACAAAGCAAGAAAAGAAGGAAACACAAATAAAGTAAATAAATTAATGAAAATGCAGCCAGAGATTATGAAAAAACAAACTGAAGCATCAAGTGGAACTATGAAACCAATGATCTTTTTGATTATATTTATATGGCCTATTTTTATATGGCTTAGATCGTTTTTAGCTGGTCTTCCACATCATTTTTTTACAGTTCCGTGGGCTGAAAACGTATCATTATTCTATAAACCATTTTTAATGCAGGCATGGTTATGGTTATATCTAGTTTTCTCAATGGTAATAGGTCAAGTGATAAGACAGGGATTTAAATATATCAGCTGGAGTGAACAGTGGAAAAACATTAAAAAAAGTATTATACCTAGCAACTTTGGTAAATAAATAATCTAAATCTCAAACTGGATTTATATGATAATAACAATAAGCGGAACTCCGGGAAGCGGTAAATCAACTGTAGCAAAAAAACTAAAAAAAAGACTAGGTTTTGAATATATTTACTCAGGGAAGATTTTCAGAGAACTTGCTTTAAAACATGATATGACCTTAGAAGAATTTGGAAGATATTGTGAAGAAAACAAAGGAATAGATAAAGAACTTGATGAAAAACAAGTTGAAATATTGAAAACAAAAGACGACATAATTCTAGAAGGAAGACTCTCAGGTTGGCTTTCATATAAGAACGATATTGATGCACTAAAGATTTTTTTAGATGCAAATATCGATGTTAGAACCAAAAGAATTATTAAAAGAGAAGATGGTTCTTTTAAAAAAACAAAAAACGAGATAAATAAACGCGAGAAAAGTGAAAAAACAAGATATAAAAATTATTACGGAATAGATCTGGATGATACATCTATATATGATACAGTAATTGACACAGAGAACAAAAAACCAGAAGAGATTGTTGATTTAATTATTTCAAAAATGTGAATAGATAATGACCGGAAAAAATCTACTTCCATTCGATGAAAATCGTACAAGAATTGTTTTAAAAAAAAGTAAAACAGATCCCAAATTTGGCAAAAAAATTGAAGAAAGAACTCTCGATGAATTACTTGAGAACTCCTTTTTGAATATTGATAAACCAAAGGGCCCAACATCTCATCAAGTAGATGCATGGATTAAAAAGATACTTGAAACAAAAAAAGTTGGTCACAGCGGTACGCTTGATCCGAATGCTACAGGCGTATTACCTATTGGTGTGGGCGGTGCTACAAAACTTCTACAGTTCTTACTTCCTGCGGGAAAAGAATATATTTCTCTAATGAAGCTTCACAAAGATGTTCCTAAAGAAAAATTAAAAGATGCTTGTAAAAGTTTTGTTGGTGAAATTAGTCAGATTCCACCTGTTAGATCAGCGGTTAAAAGAAGGAAACGTAAAAGAAAAATTTATTATTTAAATATTTTAGATATAAAAGAAAGAGAAGTACTTCTACAGGTGGGATGTGAATCTGGAACTTATGTTAGAACACTTGTTGTAGATATCGGTAAAAAAATAAAAACAAAAGCACATCTTGCAGATTTAAGGCGTAGCAGAGTTGGAAGTATCGACGAAAAACATAGTTGTTATCTTCAGGATTTAAAAGATGCAGTTGTTTTTTACAAAGAAGATAAAGATGAAACTTATTTAAAAAAGATTTTAAAGCCAGTCGAAGAGATGCTTGAGTATCTACCAAAGATAATTATTTCAGATAGTGCAGTTGATGCAGTGTGTCATGGTGCAAATTTGATGAAACCAGGAATTGTTGAAATGGATACTGAGTTGAAAAAGGGAGATTTAGTATTAATTAAAACGTTAAAAGGCGAAGGCGTAGCTATAGGTAAAATGCTTCTTTCTACTGAAGATGTTGTACAAAAACAAAAAGGCGAATGCGTAAATCTTGAAAAAGTGATTATGAAAGAGGGAATCTATCCTTCTATTTGGAAAAAACCTTAATAGAGGTTTTTAATTTACCCTTGAATACTTTTTTGCCGAGGTGGCACAGCCTGGTACTGCGCGAGCCTGGAAAGCTCGTGGGGTTTCGACCCCTCAGGAGTTCAAATCTCCTCCTCGGCGTAATATTTTCAATTAAAAAAATTCCAGAGGTTCAAATTCCTTCCCCTGCATTTGAAAAACTAATATCAATATCCCAAAAAACTTTTATTCCAATCTATCTGGTTAACAATTTCAACATAAGACAAAAATAAGATACTAAAAAGACCAATAATTGGTGAAAGAAAAAGACTAACTATCCAAAACCAGATTAAAGTTTTCTTTGTTTTTTTCATCTCTTTATTTCTAAGAACTATTTTCTTACGCCTTCCCCACATGTAAAACATTATAATAAAATACTGCCATATAAATATTATCTATAGGATATATATAGCGGAGATACATAAAACCAATAGCTAATAATTCTTAAATAATGCCATATTTAAAAAGATATACAGACTTTTAGACAAGAAAATTAAAAAGGATATGGCTTTTTACAAATTTTAATGAACAAGAAAAAAATCAAAAGCTTACCCATACAAGTTTTTTATACATCAAAAGAAGAAACAAATTCTCCACTAGTTGTAGACTTAATGAAAATAGCAAAAAACCTGAAACAAAAAAAACTAATTGAAAACAAAACAGATACGACAATTAGCCTGAAATATGGTAAACGTGTGTTGATAAATAGTTTTATACAAGACTACTTTAAAATAAAAAAAGAAGAACTTATAGAAATCGTTGATTATGACCCTATTAAAAACAATCTTCTTTTAATAGGAAGCGCTGATCCGAAAGATGAATCTGCTCTTCATTTTATGATACATCATGCAAGAGAAGAAATAAAAATAGTAGTTCAAATAAATGACAAAGATTTACTAGAAACAAAAAAGAAAGTACCAATTCTTGATGATAAATTACCCTTAAACAGTATTGATTTTATAAAACTAGTATTAAAAAACCTTAAAGAAAACAAAATAATTGGAATAAAAAACAATGGTTTATTGATTGTTTCAAAAAACAAAGAAGAACTAGAAAATATTACAAAAAAATATTTAGAGGAATAATTATGAAAGTTGAGGGAGAAGACAAAAGAGCGTTTTGGTTTGAAAAAAACTCAATTGTTTTTATTGATCAAAGGAAACTACCTTATAGATTAGAATATTTTACTGCAGAAAATGTAAAAGATTGTGCCTTTGCAATTAAAGATATGGTAGTTCGAGGTGCACCTGCGATTGGTGCAGCTGCTGCATATGGAATGGTTCTTGGAAAAGCCAATCCAGAAAAGACTGCAGAGATACTTAGGAAAACTCGTCCTACGGCATACGATTTATTCTATGCAATCGATTATATGCTTAAAAAAATCAAAGATGGAGCTGATGCAAAGAAAGCTGCTGATGAGTACTATGAAGATGTTGTTTCTATGTGTAAAAAGATCGGTGAACATGGTGAACCATTGATTAAAGAAGGTATGAAAATTCTTACTCACTGTAACGCAGGAGCTCTAGCAACAGGCGACTTTGGAACAGCTCTTGCACCTTTTTATATAGCTCATAGAAAAGGTAAAAAGTTCTTTGTATACGCAGATGAAACAAGACCTCGTTGCCAGGGCCTATTAACAGATTGGGAACTAGAACAAGAAGGAATAGATCACGCAGTGATAGCAGATAATGCAGCTGGACATTTTATGAAAAAAGGTGAAATCGATATAGTAATTACTGGAGCAGATAGAATCACCTCTAATGGAGACTTTGCAAATAAGATTGGAACTTACGAAAAAGCAGTTGTTGCATATGAAAATAATATTCCTTTTTATGTCGCAGCACCAATTAGTACCTTTGATAAAACAATTAAATCAGGCGATGAAATAACTATAGAAGAAAGAGGAGCTGAAGAACTCTCAACTATTAACGAACATAAGATTTATCCAAATTATACAAAAGTCTGTAATCCTGCTTTTGATGTAACACCTAGAAGATACGTTACAGGATATATAACAGAAAAAGGAATAATAACGGAGTTATAATTTAGTTTCCAACATTCCTAATTTTACCAATTACTCTTAGGAGGGATACTAACATAGGGCGATTTCCTAAAATTGGGAATATTTCGTTATATAAATCCTCTTTTTCATAGGAAAAAACATTGTTACTAGGATTAGAATCTTCAATTTCTTCACTTGGTTTAAGTTCAACTTTTATATCTTCAATATCAACTAAATCGACCATTGCATGAAAATACTCGGGCCAAGCAAACTTAAACATCGGACGAGTTAAATTATAAGTCTCACCTGGTCCCATCTGGCTTACTATTACATAAGGATAATCAAAAACAGTTCTATTCTCATCATCTACTAAACTATAGGATACCTCTAATTCAATGTTTTCATAGGTTGGCACATCACCCTCATTTCTAATAGAGATTGCTATATAATTATTTGTTTTCAAATGCTTTCTATTAGATGTTAAATTTACACTTACTATGTTTAAATCAAATGAAAGTTCATATGTGTCATAAAAATAAATATTTGCATCTTCTGCTCTAAAATCAGAGAAAAAAATTTTTTCTTCATCAAGTAAGAAACTATTTTTGTATCCCTCGTTTACAGCAAAAATATTATCATTAATTCTTTCTGGTGACGACCAAGTCTCACCGTTATTATCACTAGTTATTAAAAATAAGTTATTACCACTCATATATGTTACAATACTTTTTTCATTTTTAACAAGTATCTCAGGATAATTAGGTCCAATATCATTTGTTATAACTTGTAAACTCTTTGAAACCGTATCAGTTAAACCAATATCATTTTCAATACTAAACTCAACAGTGTATAATCCAGGTTCCGAATAGATATAAGACGGTTCACTTTGATATGATGTTTCCCCGTCACCAAAATTCCAAGAGTAATTTACAACAGTTTGTCCAGAGGGAACATTAGATAAATCATTGAAAGAAATAGTTTGTCCTACTTCAAATATTTGATCATCAAAAGAAAAATCTGCTGCGAAACCAACAGTTACAGATTTTTCAACAAATCCAATTTCTGATTCATTATCTATAACTGTCAGGTTAACAATATATGTTCCATTTTCTTGGAATCTGTATGTTATATTTTTTGTATAAAGTGGATTTATCCCTTCACCTAAAACCCATGTATAATTGACAATTTCTCTATCATTAAAGGTCTCAACAGTGCTGTTGAAAGTTACATCTTCATCTATATCTGGGTTATCTGGATTTATTGTAAAATCAGGAAGAGGTTTTGTTTCAGTTACAGTAATTTCTTTTGTTATTGTATCAAAATCATTATCATTATCCATAACAGTTAATTCAACTGTATAGACGCCTGGTGACCCATAAGTATGGGTTGAATTTTTTGACGAAGAGGAGTTTCCATCTCCAAAATCCCAAGACCAAGCTTGAATCTCGCCATCAATATCAAATGAATTATCAAAGAAATCTATTTGCAAGTTTTCTTTTGAATATGAAAAATCTGAATTTGGTTTATTATTTGGATCAATGTAAACTGGTTCTTCCCAAGTTCCGCCTAGATCAGATGAAACATACAATACCAGTTCATCTTTACCATTTACATCTGTCTCAGCAACTATATAAACATTATTTTCTTCAACAGAAATTTTTGGGTTAAACAGGTTCCCATCACTTGTTATAATTTGATTTGAAAGCGAAGGACCGCCCTTTTCCCAAGCGCCACCATTATTAATAGCATTATCATCGAAAAATAACAAATCTGTATTTGTACCGTTTTCTATTTCACAAATACCATATGTTAGATTGTTTACACTTGTTCTATCTATTTGAAGATTAGAACAATCATCTATATTTGGATCCCAAGCAATAGTAAAGGAATCAGGGTCTTCTGGAGATCTAAAAAAGAACATTGGAGAATTTTTACATTCTGCACCTTCAAAATCAGTACTTCCAATAATTGAAACAATATATGGGACATTTAACATGTTTTCATTATTATAAGTAATATCATCATATCTAATAATGTCAGCTGATTTAAAATCATAAAAGTCATTTTCAGACCAAGGTGTATCAGATGTTATAGCATCCCCCGGAGAACCTAAAGAAGTAAACTCAATTTCATAAACTAAAGTGGAATCATTAGCATCAGATAAAAAAGCACCAAAAGCATGATTTCCATCAGAACCCAATGTTAAACAAGGTGAAAAAAGATTATCTTCAAGGGAAACAATTTCTGAATCAGACCAAGCCTGCTCATAGTTTGAACTATAACGATACCTGATATCTGTTTTTCCCGCTTCTTTATGTTCATATGAAATAAGCTTTTTATCTTGATAACTGACTATATCAATATTATATTCATCACCCGAATCATCTGAAAGCTGGTAAATATTTTCTGAATTCGCAGTTGATTTAAAATCTGATTTTAAATTTAATAATTTTAAATCTCCTTTTTTACTATTTTTAGTTAAAAAACATTCAGTAGACTCAGGACTTCCCTGTGATTTTTTAGTTGATACACCTATTGCCACAAATGAGGTGGATAATAAGATAGTTACTACTAAAAAGACAAGGATCGTTCTTCTAAAATATGCATTAATCATAATATTACACCTTTTTTATTTTAAAATAATATTAATTTAACTTACTATAAATAGTTTATTGTACAATTATTAGAAAAAAGGCATATTTTTACTTTTTACAATCCATATTCAGACATATAATCCAAGGGCGCCTTCCTTTATTAATAATTTTTACAATTGGTGAACCACATTTCTCACATTTTTTATCTGTAGTAACAACTTTTCCTTTTTGAGGAAGAGAATAAGTGTTTTTACAATCAGGATAACCAGAACAACCAACAAAACGTTTTCCACGCTTGGAACGTCTTATCACTAGATCCTTTCCACATTTAGGACATGTTCCAATTGTATTTTGCTCCTTATGTGCATCCTGAATATTTGATCTGATTTTTTCTTTTTCTTTTTCAAGATCTACTACCACTTTTGTAAGCATCTCTCTAGATTCCTTTACTGTTTCATCAAGTGTTTTTTTACCCTCTGAAATCTTATCCATGTCCTCTTCAAGAGTAGCAGTCATACGTGGTTTTACAACCTCACAATCAGAAAGCGCATCAATAACTGCAATACCCAAAGGCGTTGGTGCAAAAGGAGACAACGAAATATATCTCCTATATCTAAGTTTGTTTATTATCTCATGTCTTGTTGATTTAGTACCAAGGGATAGAGACTCCATTTTTGCAATTAAACTACCTTGATTGTATCTTTTTGGTGGCTTTGTTTCATCCTGTTTAAGAATAATTTTAGATACATCAATTTCTTCACCTTCAGATATATCAGGCATAGGCTTTCTTCTTTCTTTGAAATAAGGATAGATTTTTCGCCAGTTTGCTTCAATCAAACGATATCCCTTACTTTTAAAAGTTTCACCAGAAATATCAAAACTTGCATCAACTGACTCAGATATAGCATCCTTTGTAAGAGTTGCTAAAAAACGCCTTACAACAAGCTCATACATTTTTTCATGACTCTTAGAGGGTAGCTTTTTCTTAGGAACACCCACAGGATGAATAGGCGGGTGATCAGTTGTCTTTTTTTTACCCCGGGTTGGATACGGTCTTTTATTATCCAAAGCAAATTTTGTTTCTTTTGAAAAATTTGAATTTGAAAGTTTGTTAAGTATTTTGTTTATACTAAGTGAACCGGGATAAACAGTATTATCTGTACGAGGATAAGAAATAAGACCAGACATGTAAAGCTCTTCGGCAATACTCATCGCACGCGATGCTGAAATTCTTAGGTAAGTTGCTGATTGAAGGAAAGTAGTTGTATTAAAAGGAGATGGAGGATATTCTTTGTTTTCTTTTTTATCTACTTTCAAAACTTTCGCAGTTTTACTTTTTTTAACCTTGTCATATATCTCTTGAACTTCTTCTTTTTCCCAAAATTGGCCTTTTATGTGTTCTGCCTTAAACTTTTCATTTTTTTCCAGATCCGCAATAATCTTCCAGTAGGATTTTGGTACAAAATTTTGAATTTCTTTTTCACGTTCTACTAAAATTGCAAGAGTAGGAGATTGAACCCTACCAATAGATAAAAAATTCCTACCAAGTCTTTGAGCTGTAAGAGAAATAAAACGAGTGAGAACAGCACCCCATATAAGATCAATAACCTGTCTTGTTTCGCCTGCACTTGATAAATTATAATCTACTTCAGATAGAGATTCAAATGCTTTCTTTATTTCATAGCCAGTAATTGCACTAAATTTTGCTCTCTTAACATCGGTTAGATCCTCATTATATTTTTTAAGTAAATCAATTACTTCAACACCGATTAACTCTCCTTCCCTATCAAAGTCAGTAGCAACAATTAAAAAGGGATTTTTGTCAACCAGTTTTTTTAAAGCATTGCCAATTCCTTTGTTACTCACTTTTTTAACTGGATCAATTTCAATTAAGCCTTTAGGAGAAATATCGTTCCAATTGTTATACTCTCGTGGAAAATCAAGATTGATAATATGTCCTCTAAGACCAATTACTTTCCAATCTTCGCCTTCTTTTTTAAATTCATATACCGGGATTTTGCCATATCTGCTTCTTTTTGTTTTTCCACCTGAAAGCATGTACGCAATCCTATTTGCAGATATGTTTTTTTCACAAATTACAAGTTTCATTTACAACTAGCTCTATTTTGCAGTCAACATAGATAATCCATATAATTAGTTTACGATGTAAAATAGACAATAATCAATTTTGTCTAGTCGAAAACATTAATTAATCTTTCTTTATACCCACACCTGATAAAGATGAAAATTCAGATAATAATGGGAAGTAAATCGGATACACCAGTTTGTGAAAAAGCAGAAAAAATATTAAAAGATTTTAGTGTTGAATATGAAATAAAAGTTGCATCAGCACATAGAACACCAGATTATCTCAAAGAAATCGTCGAAAAAAGTGATGCTGATGTTTTTATTGCAATAGCCGGTCTCTCAGCAGCCTTACCTGGAAGTATAGCAGCACATACAACAAAGCCTGTGATTGGAGTACCAGTATCTGGAAAAGTAAATTTTGATTCGATTCTATCAATTGTACAGATGCCGCCTGGAATACCCGTTGGTGCAGTTGGTCTTGATAGAGGAGATAACGCAGCTCTTCTAGCAATTGAAATTCTCTCTGTTAAAGATAAAAAACTATCAGATGAGATGGAAAACTATAGGCAGAAGAGAAGAGATAAAATAATAAATGGTTGAGAAAAAAATATGTTTAAAGCAGATAAATTCATAAATGAAGCTGTATCAAATCTAAAAAAAGAAGTTGATGGAAAGGCATTGATTGCTTTTTCAGGTGGAGTTGATAGTACTGTTTGTGCAGGCCTAGTACATAAAGCAATCGGTAAAGATTTGATTGCCGTACATGTTGATACCGGCTATATGAGAAAATATGAATCAGAAAACGTTAAAAAACTCATGGAAGAAATGGGATTAAACTATCATTTTGTTGATGCAAGCAAAGATTTTTATAAAACTCTAAAAGGAATAACTGATCCTGAGAAAAAACGTAAAATCATTGGTGAAAAATTTATTGAAGAATTTGATAAAATAGCTGAAAAAGAAGATATTGAATATCTTGTACAGGGGACTATTGCACCTGATTGGATTGAATCTGGTGGGGAACTACGCGATACCATTAAATCACATCATAATGTAGGCGGCCTACCTGAGAAAATGAAACTTAAACTTGTTGAACCACTTAGAGATCTTTATAAAGATGAAGTAAGAAAAGTAGCTAGAGAACTTGATTTATCTGTTTCTGAAAGACAGCCCTTCCCCGGCCCCGGTCTTGCAATCAGAATTCTAGGGGAAGCTACACCTGAAAGAACAGAAGTTGTTAGAGAAGCATGCGATATTGTTGAAAAGGAAATATTAAAAGCAGCAGAAAAAGGTTTAATGGAAAAACCATGGCAGTATTTTGCGGTTTTAATTCCATCAAAAACAGTAGGTGTTCATGGTGATAGAAGAGTATATGGCGATATTATTGCAATTAGAGCAGTAAACAGTATTGATGCTATGACCTGTTCGTTTAGTAATATTCCAAATAAAGTTATAGATAAAATATCAACTAGGATTACAAATATCTTAGGAGATAAAATAAATAGAGTTGTATATGATGTAACAAATAAACCACCTGGAACTATTGAATGGGAATAAAATATGGTTAAAATTTATGTTGTTGACAATGGAGGGCAGTGGACTCATCGAGAATGGCGCAGTCTTAAGTATCTTGATTGTGACACAAGAATCATTCCAAATACTACTTCTTTTAAAGAAATCCGGGATGAAAAAGTCGATGGTCTAGTTTTATCTGGGGGAGCACCAAGAATTGGACTATGTGATACACTTGGAAATATAGATGAATACTTAGAAAAAGCTAGTTTTCCAATACTTGGAATATGTGCGGGTCATCAGTATATTGCACGTTTTTTCGGTGGAGATGCAAAACCAGCAAAAACTCCTGAGTTTGGAAAAGTAGAACTTAAAATTATAAAAGAAGATGGTTTTTTCAAAGAAGTTCCAAAAAAATCAATTGTATGGGAATCTCATAACGATGAAGTAACAAAAATACCTGATAGTTTTGAGCTGCTTGCTTCTAGTGAGAACTGTAAAGTACAAGCTATAAAACATAAAGATAAATCCTTCTATGGCCTTCAGTTCCATCCAGAAGTTGAAAACACAGAATACGGTGAAAAGATGTTTAAAAACTTTGTAGAAATTTGTAAAAAATAGGAAATTTTTTTATTAGAATAAATAGATTATGATTTTATGGTATTTGAACTTCCCTTTGGTTTATCATTTACTTTGTTTGATGTGGAACTGATTATTAGAATACTAGTTGCAGTATTATTAGGCGGAATTGTTGGTTATGAAAGAGAGAAAAGTAAAAAACCAGCGGGTCTTAGAACACATATTTTTGTAAGCATGGGTGCTTGTCTATTTACTATCGCTTCTTTTTATTTACTTCCTGAAAGTATAGAAGGATCCTTTGATGCAACTCGTATTGCTGCAGGAGTTGTTGCTGGTATCAGCTTTATTGGAGCAGGTAGTATAATTGCATTGAAAGGAGATGTAAAAGGCCTTACAACTGCTGCAAGCTTGTGGGTAGTATCAGCAATTGGCCTCATACTTGGACTTGGTAACTATGTACTACCCTTGCTTGCTACAATAATTTCATTTATTCTTCTAAGGCTTGGAGATATTGAAAAAAAACTTTAAGATTTTAGAATTTTTTTAAAAAAAGAGAGATAAGATTCTTTCTATAATCCTTTGGAAATATGAATCATCAAAATAAGTTTTGAAAGTTTTTACAGGTTCTGACCAAGCGGTTTCAGCGCCATTTTCATCTTTTGCTTTAACTCTAACCATTTTTTCATAATCATGTTCTATTTCACATGGCTCTTCAGAATCAAAGGCTCCTTGCCACCCAGAATCAGTACCATCCCCCCAGTCGAATAAATAATACAGTTTATCAAAATCGGGATCTGAAGATACTGCTCTGTATCCCTCATTTTCACTGATAAGTATTTTTTCTAGGGAAGGTGTTGTTGGTGGATTATTATATATTTCTACTTCAATATTTTTTGACCATCCACTCTCTAAACCATAGACATCCATTGCCTTGACTTTTATATTATAAGTATCTGATTGTGCTGTTCTCCAACTATGGGATACTTCGTATGTTTCTCCAGAGGGATTAGGTGGCAACCATCCGCTATTAGACTTATCATCCCAGTCAAATAAATAATAAATTCCATCATTATCTGGATCTGTAGATGTAACTGAAAATGTTATAGATTCGCCGGCATTAACTCCTGTTATATTTGGATAAAGATTACTTGGACTATTAGGCCTATTGTTTTCTCCGAGTTGCATATAATATGATCCTTGATGTATTTCACATTCTTTGTATTTAATTCTAAAATATCCGTCTTCACCCCAATTTGAACCCCAACTATTTTTACAGATCCAATATCCCGGGTTATCATTGTATCCAACAATTGACACACAATGACCGCCAAGTTTAGACCCAGTTACATGCTCATATATTCCCCCATTGTAGTATTTAAAATCACTATAAACCACAAGTGTTCCAACCAGTGGACCATAAGTTACTATTGATTCTTTCATGTTGTCAATGCTGTATGCCCTTCTAAAATCAGATATCTTAACAGTTTTTTTCATCCAGTCGTCACATGCATTACTACACTCTGTATATCTTGAATCATAAGGAAGACATGTCTCATCAGGAACACCCGTATTTTTTAATCTTAAAAGAGCATCTTTTGGCCACCATCCGCCACTACAGGTTCCCCCTCCACAGAAGAAAAGATGACCTTCAGATAGATCAAAATCATAAAGGTTATCTGAATTGTATTTAAGATATACTTCAAGTGCAGATATAACACCAAAGCCAACACAACTACCGCAGTTTCCTTGGTTTTTCACTGGTGTAGTATAATCAGTTCCATACACATCCCTCCAATCATAACTATCAGGAATATCCATTTTTGTAGTTTCTTCATCTGGATTTTTTTCAAAGTTTTCTGTTTTTGCACCTAATAAATTTTCAAGTTCATAATCAGAATAATCAGAGATGCTAGTCTTTCCTGCTATCCACTCTGCATTATTCTCTTCTATTTTTCTTTGAAGCTCTTCTAAATTATTTTTATTTACACTAACATTAACTGAGTTGACACTTGATGTAATACTCAAAATAATTGCTATAGCCAATACTAATCCAAAAATTATTTTTGGTTTATATTTATGTATCATTTTCATCTCCTCAGAAGTACCCCGCGCTGTAAATATTAACATATGTTAACTATTTAATATTTTTCCAGAAAAATAAGACCCGATACTTAGTATAATTTGTAATTGTGATAAATTTCCTACAACAATTTAAAAAATATACTATTATTTCCATCTATCAAATAAAGAATGCTTAATATCTAGTTGATCAAGAATCTTTCCAACGATAAAATCAACTAAATCCTCAATTTTTTTAGGTTTATGATAAAAACCAGGCATCGAAGGAAGAATTGTAGCACCTGAAAGTTTTGCTTTCTCCATATTTTTTATACTAGATAAATCAAGAGGAGTCTCCCGAGGCACTAAAATAAGTTTTCTTTCCTCTTTAATTTGACATACAGCAGATCTACTAGTCAAAGTATTTCCATATCCATTCGCAACTGCTGAAAGAGTTTTCATGCTACATGGACAAATAATCATCGCATCAAGTACAAATGAACCACTAGCAGGCCCAGCAAACATATCATTATTTTCATAATAAAAATCAGATATTTTCCTTAGATCAGATATTTTGTAATTTGTTTCATGCTCGAGAATTTTTTTAGCACCAGATGATAATATAAGATGAGTTTCAACATCTGCTTTTTTAAGTTCCTCTAGTAATCTAATTCCATAGATACTACCAGATGCTCCACCCATGGAAAGTAAAACTTTCATAATAATCAGAACTAATTATTCCTCTATTGCTTTTATAATTTCCCCAAGTGTTTTTTCAAGGTTTTTATCCTTTTCAAAGGCGGTACCAGTGACAATGATATTGGCACCCGCTTTTACTTTTTCTTTAGCTGTTTTTGCATCTCTTATACCTCCACCGACAACAAGAGGTATTTTTATACTTTTAGAAACAGATGCAATCATTTCATTAGATACAGGGTTGGGTGCACCAGATCCCGCTTCAAGATAGAAAAAATTCATGCCTAAAAATTCTGTAGATAGACCATATCCAACAGCTGATTTTATATCACTTTTCTTGACTAAATCCACTTGCCCCATCTTTCCAGCAGTCATACCCGGTTCAACAATAAGATAACCCATAGAAATAGGTTCAAGACCAGTATGCTTTACAAAAGGAGCGCCTTGAACATGCTCACGGATTACAAAATCAACATTACGCGAGTTTAAAAGACTCATAAAAAATATTGCATCAGCATATTTACTCAAAAACTTTGCACCAGATGGAAATAAGATAACAGGAAGATTAGAATTTTCTTTAATTGCTTTCACTGTTTCATCAACTTGCGTGCTTGATGCAAGTGTAGAACCCCCGACCATCATAGCAAAAGTTCCAAGTTTTTCAGCAGTTTTTGCAAGCTTTCCTGCTTCTTCTGGACTTTGATCTTCAGGGTCAAGAAGAGAGAAATGTAATTTTCTCTTTTTGCACTCTTTAATGATTCGTTCTGTAAGATTCATCGAGCACCACAAATAAAACCAAAGTATTTAAAAATATTTGATATCTATAAACAAAAAAAGTAACAGAGGAAAATATGAACGCTAATATCACCAATCCAAAGATAGAATCGGCCTATGATTTTATAAATAAAAAATTCACTAAAAAAACAAAAAAACCAACTTTACTAATATCTGGAGAATGTATGGTAGACTATAGAGGACGTGCAAGGTCTTTTCTTGACTGGGGCGAAAGAATAATTATGATCAAGCAGGATGGAAACGTTTTAGTACATAGGCCTGAACTAAGAGAACCAGTAAACTGGCAACCAGCAGACAGTAAAATTGAATTTAAAAAAATAAAAGACACCTTGTTTTTAAAAGCATATCATAATAATCCACCTGAAAAAATGAAAATTTCTTTTAGAAAGCTTAAGTTTGTAACAGTTACAACTTTAAAAGATAAAGCAAAACTTGCACTATCTGGAATGGAAATAGATGTTGTAAATGAAATAATGAATAATCCAGATTGTATAGAAGAAGGGCTTAGAATATGCAAGCGAGAAAAACAAGTTAAATCAGGTATGATTGATCTATTTGGTTATGACAAAAACCATATACCTATTATAATAGAAGTAAAACGAAGCCTAGCTAATATTAGCGCAGTTCATCAACTAAGAATGTACGTAAAAGACATAAAAAAAGATGTAAAAGAAGCAAATGTAAGAGGAATTTTATGTGCACCAAGAATACCAGATATGGTTAGAAATTTACTATCTGATTATGATTTAGAATGGCAGGAAGTGGAAAGAAAAGTAGTTTTGCCTGATGATTATCAGAAAACACTAAATGAATTTTCAAAATAAATTAATTGAAGGTATTAATTTGAAAAAAAAGGAAGAGTACAATTGTAAATACTGCGGAACAAAAATGAATAAATTTGACTATGAATTAAATAATGGATACTGTGGAAAATGTAGAGATTTAATGGATATTAAAAGAACATTAGATCACTATAAGGAATTAAAAAAATAATTTTTTTATTTAATTATCTTATTTATTAAATCCATACTACATGCAGCAACTACACTGCTTCTATCTTCAAGGCTAAAATGCATGTCTAGCTCTTTACCTTTAACACTTTTAACAAAACCACCCGCTTCTCTAAGAATCAAAGTTGATGCAGCAATATCAAAAACACGTATGTATTCATTTCCAACTAAATAATAATCAAGAGCCCCTGTTGCAACCATACACATCTCAAGAGATGCAGAACCAAGACTCCTTACTTTTTCTTTTTTAGCTAGATCTACAGCGAGATTAGAATAGTTTTTTCCAAGTGACAGACTAGAAAGAATTTGCTTATCTGGAACGTCAGGTACAACTAGTTTTTTATTATTCAAAAAAGCACCAATGTTTTTCTCAGCAGAAAAAATATTGCCATTAGGAATGTTTTTAACAATTCCATATTCAACATCAGAAAGAGAATTTTTTCCAACTGCAACAGAAACTGAATAAAAAGGAATACCGCGGTAAGCATTACGTGTACCATCCACTGGGTCTAGAACTATTGTATACTCCGCATCATTATCAATGATACCAACTTCTTCGCTCAATAAATTAATATCTACTTTAGATTTCTTAAGATATTTAACTGCAGTATCCTCAGCTATCTTATCAATAAACTTAGTAACAGTACCATCAGCACCAAGACCCATGTTTTTACCAAATCTATAAAAATCTCCTGAAACAGAACGCCTCACTTTTCTATAAATCTTATCAGCTATTTTATTTGCAACATCCTTAAATTCTTGATCCATCCTAATATATCACTCCAAATAAAACTAAGAAATATTTTTTTTAGAAGACAAAATAAAACCATAATATGAAACAACAGAAACAACAAATATACCAATCAGACATGAAAAAACATTAATAAAAATATTACCCGGTTCAACCATTATACGACTAACTGGATCACGTAAAGCACCAACCATTAATCCTACAATAAACATCAAAGTAGCACCATGATACCTCTTAAATAAATAGGAAAGAACCCTTGAAAAAAGCAACAAACCAGCAATACCTCCAAGAATATAAGAAATAGCAAAAAACACACCTGAAAAATCAAAATGAACAATATTACGCAAGACATTTAGTAAAAACTCATACTGACCAAGAACAAGAAGTATAAAAGCACCAGAAATACCAGGCAGAATCATAGCGCAAAACGTAATCATACCAGATAGAAAAATAATCAAATAAGAATGATCAGCTTGAATAGAACTCAGACCTACAACAAAAAAACCAAAGAAGATCCCGAAAAATAAAAAAACAACATCATAAATTTTAATTATTTTCTTATTTAAAAAATACACAAAAAAAGCAGAAGCAAGAATTAGTCCAAAAAAGAGACTATAAGTAACACTTGGATAAAACTCAAGTAAAATAGATATAATATTAGCAAGAGATAAAAAAGCAACAAACACACCAAGAGCAAGAGGAACTAAAAGAAAAAAATCAATACCAAAAAAATCCTTTTTTGCTTTTTTAAAATATTTTCGATCAAAAATACCATAGAAAAAATAAAAAATAAACTTAAAATCAATTGATTTTAAGGCAAAAACAAGACGTTCATAAATGCCAGTGATAAGAGCAATAGTACCACCAGAAACACCAGGGATAATATCAGCACTACCCATAAATAGACCTTTAAGAAAAATTACAAATGCCGAAACAAATGAACCATCCTTTCTCAAAGCCCTATCACCATTCAACCTGTAGTAAAAAATATATTAAAAAACTATTCATATAAACGAGATACAAACCTGCCTTGTCTTTTTGAACCAATAAGATTATTTTCTTCAACCATATGAACACCACGAACAAAAACATCACATGGAAACAAGGCATTAAAATCCTCAAAAGGACTCCATCCACATTTACTGTGAAGATTAGAAGACTTAATCCGTTTTTCATCTTTTAAATCAACAACAATAAAATCAGCATCAAAACCTTCTTTCAAGCAGCCTTTTCTTAAACCTAGTAACTCAGAAGGTCTTTTGCATATAAGAGAAACAACACGTTGAAATGAGATAAAGTTTTTCTTAGCTAAATAGAGAAATAAAGGATAAAGCGTTTCAACACCAGGAACACCAGAAGAAATATCATTAAAACTATTGTTTTTTTCATCCATAGTATGAGGTGCATGATCAGACTCAATAACATCACACAAACCATTTTTCAAAGAGTTAAACAAAGCCTCACGGTCAAAACTACTGCGGATAGGGGGATTAACCTTAAAAAAACCAGGTGAACCTCTAATATTATCAACATCTAAAAGACTATGATGCGGAGTGATACCAAAAGAGACATTAGAAGGCCTATTTTTTAATATTTCAAATCCTTCAATAGATGAAACATGACAGATATGAAGTTGTATTTTAAGATCTTTTGATGCATTTAATATGTTTTTGATGGCTATCTCTTCACATGTGGAAGGACGATTCTTGATATGATCAACAAGACCATTCTCAACACCCTCATTTTTTCTAAGGCATTCTTCATCTTCAGCATGAAAAAGAACTATTTTATCATACTCTGAAGCTTTTTTAAGAGCAGATCTAAGATATTTCTTATTAAGAAGAAGAGAATTTGTAGAGCTCCCTAAAAAAATCTTAAAACCATTAGAATAATTTGAAAGACTTTCAACATCATCTATGTTGTTATCAGTAATACCAGCATAAATTCCAAAATCAACAAAAGATCTATTCTTGAAACTATCAATCTTATCTATAAGAGTTGGGACATTTACTGACTGAGGGCTAGTATTAGGCATATCAAAAACACAGCTGATTCCACCAAACAAAGAAGCTTTTGATCCCGATGAAAAATCTTCCTTATAGGTAAAACCAGGATCCCTAAAATGAACGTGCATATCAACTCCAGCAGGAAAAATTAGTTTATTTTTAAAATCAATATGATCAGAGGATTTCAGTATTTTTTTTACTGATGCTATTTTTCCATCTTTAATTCCAATACAAGCATTTTCAAAAGACCCATTAACAAATAATTTTCCTTCAACTGTTAGATCCATCTAGTTTTTTCTCCTTTATCTTTCCTCTTGGTTTTAATTCATAAAAAATCTGACCAGTAAACTTAGAAATCTTTGTATCCTTATCATGCCATGAATTAGGGCTAAGACCTGCCTTCATACAGGTTTGTGAAAGAAAAGTTTTTCTATCCCACTTATGCTCAACAGGAACCTGTGGGAGAAGTAAACCTTTACAAAATCCTTTTTCAATAATAAGACCATCACGTCCAATTTCAATATTCTCCAGATACTCTTTAGATTCATCAACTTTAATTTCATTAGGAACACCTAAAATAGTTACTTCAATTATGATATCATCAAGCTCGTATTCGGCTAGATGAGGGAAACGAGGGTCATGAGTTGCTGAACTAGCACCCTCAGCAATAGCCTCTTTTAAAGTCATTACAGGCAAAGGTATACCAATACAACCGCGTAGACTATTATCAGGATAAGTATTAATAGTTACAAAAGCACCATGTTTATCAGAAAAGATATCTTCTAATTTTTCATCTGGAATTACTTTATTTTTAACGCTTTCCTCAATTACATTTCTTGCATATCTAACTGCTTTTTTTCCTTGCTCCAAATTTAACATAATTATATGTATAAGATAATATCAAATAAAAAATTTGGTAAGAAAAAAAAAGACTAATTTTTATTAGTCTTGCTCTCTAACCATAATTATATTTTTGGTAACACCTGTTGGAATATCAGTTTCACTAACAGAAATTTCACCTGTATCCGTGTAATTATATTTATTTCCAGTTAAATTGAATCCCATTGCGTTAATTGTATAATTTCCAGCTAAGAGTTCTGCCGAATAAGTTCCATTTTCATCGGATATAACACTTGCAGATATTGCATTAACTTCATCGTATGGAGTAAATGTTATGCCTACCTCTTCCATTAATTCTTCTTCATATGTTACAGTTCCACTGACAGTAACAGTCTCTTTAATGAGTGTAAAATCTTTTGTAGCAGTACCTTGACCTTTTGTTAATTCTAAAGTATCAGTTTCTCCATGATAAACAAGAATCTCTTCTGTTCCTTGTGTAACTGTCTTTGAAATTGTAATATTATATGATCCGGGTCTTAGATCAACAGAATATGTTCCATCTGAAGAGGTTGTAACATTTTTATCTTCAGCCGTGTTGTCTTCAACAGATTCATCTTTAGTAAATTCAATAGAAACACCTTCAATTCCTTCAGATTGATACAAAGCTTCGCCGGTCACATTTACAGGTGTTAGATCCATTGAAATATTAAATGATTTAGTATCATTTTCAGGAGCAAAAACTTTTCCATTAAATTCATAATCAGGTGATTTAACTGCTTGAATAGTATATTCATTGATATTTGTTTCTCCAAATGACCAACCAGAAGTTAAAGAGTCAAATCTATATTTTCCTTCACTATCTGTTGTAACCTCTTTTACCTCCTCATCATTATAAGATAGAGTAACTTCTGCATCAGATAGTTCCTCACCAGAATCAAATTTACCATTGAAATTACTATCATAATAAACAGTGCCCTCTACACTGCCTGGTTTCTGCTTGGAAACATTATACCATTTCTTACCTTCAGGAACCTCAATATCAGTCAAATGGATGGTATAACCTTCATCATCATAAGCAAAAACACGATACAAACCAGGAACTAAATCTGAAAAACTGTAAGAACCATTTTCATCTGTGGTAGCTGTTTTCTGATCTCCCTGCTCAGTTATTTCATCATTTTCAATCTTCTTAATCTCTCTAACCATCACGTTAACACCAGTTAAAGACTCCTCGGAAGTTACATTAAAAACACCGTTATCATCTGTATCATTGTAGATAAAACCTTGAATAGATGCAGGATCAATTGATATGTTTAAATATCTTTCATAGTTTGAACTGGTTCTCATTGCATCACTATCAGATATCGGAGCGTATTCGTCAACACCATCAAAAGTTATATTTTTCAAGTTAAAAGAGGTCTGACCTAGATTTTTAGTTATCTGTAAATAACTACCTGCTCCTGCAATAACACTGAAATTGCCAAAAGAATTAGTTGTATCCTGATCATGGTTAATTGGTACTTCCCCAAGTTCAACTTCATCACCAGCCCTACCGATTTTATCAGGATAACTAAGGTTTTTCATCACAACAACATTAAAACCTTCCTGAGACTCATTCATAAAAGAAACAGTTCCATCAATTATCGCTCCTTCATAATATTTAGCAATAACAACCGCTGCTTTACCATTATAGTTATATTGAAGTTCAGGCTTTGAAAAATCAGAAATATACTCGGCATAGAAATGTTTCATACCAACACACGGGTACTGAAGGTTATCATTCCATATCTGTTTATTACCCTGCTGATCTGTTTTATATATCCCATAATATGTTTTAAAAAACATGGAGTTAAAAAATGCATCTTTGTACTCCTGGTCAGTGTTAGTAATCTGGATTAAACGTTTTTCACTATCAGGACGCTCAAGATATTCTTCAAAATCACCAGATATTTGCTGTCCCTCTGTATATGTTGAATAATCAACACCTTCATAGATAATTTTAACAAACTCATCCTCAGGAGAACCTACTAAAATAAGACTCTTATCAGATAAAAACGCAAAAATATTAAAGATCTGTTTATCATATCCTTCAGCACCATAATATCGTATGCTATAACCAGTAGATTCTTGTATATCATGATAAAGAGAAGTTATTTCTTCATCAGTAATACTAGTGTTTTCATTTTTAACAAGTAAATCAACCATATCGTGATAAAAAGCATTTTCAGCCCATTGAGCACCAACAACAAGTTTAGACTCTTCAATATCTCCTTCAAAATATTTATGATACTCACCTTGGATAAGTTCATTATAAGACGGAGAATTTCTTGGATTTTCAGCCCAATCCGTTATGTTAATCATATGAGATTCGCCTAAATTTTCTTCTAAAACATTTTTAGTTTCATCTGATAATTTTCCATTATTTCGATTTTCTCCTTCAAGTAAACGACAAATCCATACAACTACTGCTTCACTTTCACTTGTAGCAGTATGAAAATTACTAGCAGGAGGAATACCATCCTGGAAGTTATCAGCAACAGTTGGATGTTCACCTGAAGCCACCTCATAAAATCCATAATCCCACCATGATATAAAAGCAGGTCTGTCTTCAGGTTTAAGTATATCATTATCTTGTTTACGTAACCAATTAAAAGCATCAAGCCAATATTTTTCTTTAGCAACACTTAATCCAAAAGCACCTGAATGTCCTTCTCCAAATATTTCCCATTTAAGACTTTTCAACTCGTCATCTTCTTCATAGATCTTATTTGGAACAGAAGCATCTAAAGCTAGAAATACATTAGGTAAAATTATTACAAAACCTATAAACAAAACAACAAAAATATGAAGAAGTTTAGCACCTCTTCTAAAACCGTGTACCCCTCCACCTGCACTTTTAATGTTTCTAACCATCTGTTTGTAGTCCAACTTTTCTAAAACAAACCAAACAACAGCACCTGAAAGAATAGCAATCAAAGGAACCATATCGTTTATAAAACGACCCGCTGTACTAGTAAGCCAGAGATTAATCATGAATAAGATGATAAGAAATAGATATTCCCTTCGCATCTTATCTTTGTAATAGAAATAAAACATCATTAAGAGACCAGCCCAACCAACCCAATAAAGAGCAGGGCCAAAACTCATAACAGTATTACTAATCTGATAAGTATTAGCCTCAGCAATAGTCATAGAAACTTTATTGCCATATACACCTGAACCAAAAATTACATTTGCAAGTTTATTCAGAGAAGACATAAAAGGAACACGGATAATTCCTCTTGATAGTGCATATAAGAAACCTAGACCAATTCCTCCAATTACAAATACACTTGGAAGAGACAAAGTCCAAGGAATGCGTTTCATGCCAAACATATAATAAAGTAATCCAAACAAAGTAACACCTAAAGCCAAGAAAAATGGAATGTCAAAAGGTATTCCCCCTGTTCTAGTAGCTATCACTGGCATAGAAATAAGATATCCTGTAAATAGGATTATTGAAGAAGATCTGAAAACTCTTAATTCGATTTTATTTAAGAAAATATCAAATATCATTTGAACAAATGCATAAGCAGCAATAACTACATACAAAAACTGTGCTTCTGTCCAAACCATTGATAACCCAGCTAAAGGCACTCCGCCTAAGACTGCATAAAGAATTGATTTTGTGCTATTTTTTTCTTTGATACTCAAAATCAAAAATAGAAACGTTAAGAAAAACAAGAAAAGGTTTAAAGAGTCATGATCAAAAAGAGAAAAAGCTGAACCGTGACCAGACCCTATGTGCACTGGAATTATTGCCAGGAAAAAAGCAGCTATAAGACCTGCTTTTTTATTAAAAACAGTTTTGCCAATAAAATATACAGGAAAAACTAGTAAAGCACCAAATAAAGCAGGGATAAACTGCATTGATAACCCGATTGCATCAATTTCACTCATAAAGGGAGTTAAAAGTTTACTGAAACCTAATGAAGACATAACTAGTAATGGAGCACGCCCTCCACCTGTTCTTCCTAAAGGATAATTAAGTAAAGGATCTTCAGTTTCGTAGAATGCATACTCTCCAGTGGAATGGGTTTCTTCAACTAATCTCATATTATAATAAGGGTCAGGACCTGAAAGATAATATTTTTCTAAACCTTCGCCCTCTGGATTATAGGCAACACCACTACTAAAATTAAAAAATGTATTAAACATCAAAACTAAGACAAAAATACTAATCAACGTTATTGCTACCCATCCATTCTTACTTAGACTGAATTTTTCAACCTTTTTAGGTTGTTTTTTAGTAATATGTTTGGGTTTTTTTGGTTTTGTAATTTCAGGTTTTGATTTCCTCTGTGCCCTTTTTCGCATAGTTTCCACCATTCAATTGAATTAAAAACGGTAAACTTGTAGTCTTATAAATAACTTATCAAAGAAATAGTAGTTCCGAAAGTATACAAATAATTTATTATAAATAGAAAAACTTTGTCAAATTTTTAGGTTTTTTACTCCTGTAAACCACATTATATAAGAAGAA
>CAZFFN010000158.1:0-10809 GCA_964518165.1 uncultured Thermoplasmatales archaeon | reverse complement strand
TATAAGCCCTTGCCGATAGAGATATAAACGAGGTGGATATTAATATGTAACGTTAAAAGAAAAAAAGAGTCCTAAGGAAAGTTCAAATCCCTTCCCCTGTATACTTTGTTGAGTTTAACCTTTAGTCAAACAATTTTAGTTTATTTATTACCTGAAAATGTTTTTTATTAAAAGTATAAATCTTTGCTTTTCTATTAATTGCAATAGCTGCTATCATTGTATCTATTCTTGAAATCATTTTTCCTTTTTTTTCTAATTCAAATTCTATTTTTGCAGATAATTCTGCATCTTTTTTATTGAATTCAATTGTACTTATCTGGGTTATATCTTTAACTTTTTTATTTCGTTTATAATGTCCATATAGTATTTCATGAAGATTAATTGAAGTAATAGCGATATCTTCTCCAGATTGTTCTAGTTTTTTTATTGCAATATCTCCTCTGTCTGAATTTTTATCAAAGATTTCAATAATTACATCTGTATCAAGAATTATCATTTGAATTACCCATATCTTTTTTCTTTTCTTTTTTCATATATTTCTTTTATTAATTTTTCTTTATCCGCATATGTATTGCATCCTCTCATTTTCTTTAAGAGTTCTATATTAGAATTGCTTAATCTCTCAAATAAATCACTGAAGCTTTCATTTTTTCTTTTTAATAATAGTAGTTTTTTATAAACACTTTCTTTTATTGTCAATGTTTTAAAGGTCATAATTACGTTTATGTTTAAACATATATTTAATATTTAGGGTATAGGATTACATTTTGGATGGTGATTACAAAAAACAATTAGATATGTCTTGATATATAAATAATCAAAAAAGGTCACTGAAACTATCAGTCTTGATATGGTTATAAATGATATTGAATCTAGTCTGTTTAATATTCAACGGAAAAATATCTTTTTTTGCCATTAAACTGGCGTTCAAATCTCTTTCTCTGCATAAGTTATTATTAAAGTAAAGGAAAAGTTTATGTACTTTTACGTACATAAAAATATATAGAAATATTTGGTGGTATAATGACATTGAAACAAATAAGTCTTTCAATACCAGAAAACTTACTAAAAGCATCTAAAGAATATTCTAAAGAATTTGGTTATAGAAATATTCAAGAATTTATTTTAGAACTGATTAGAAAAAAAGTATTTTTTGAAAAAGTTGAAAGATACCAAAGAATAGAGAAAGATATGAAAAAAGGTAAGAATGTCAAAAAATTCAACCAAAAAGATGCAGTAGAATATTTAGAGAGTTTGTAATATGGATTATACAGTTGAATTTAGCACACAATTTGAAAAATCTATGAAAAAACTAAAGAAAAAAGATAAAGAACTTTTTACTCGAATTCAAAAGAAACTTAAAGATATTGTAAGACATCCCGAACGTTACAAAACTTTAAAAAATGTCCTTGCAGGATATAAAAGGATTCATTTTGGTCCTTTTGTATTAATTTTCAAAATTGAAGATAAAACTGTTAGAATAATTTCATTGGACCACCATGACAAATCATATTAAGAATAGAACAAGAGAAACTTTTGCTTTTTTGCCATTAAACTGGCATTCAAATCCCTTCCCCTTCACCAATTTTTAAAAAAATAATCAGATTTTAGGCAAAATTTCCTTGTTTTTTGTTATTTTTCTAGTCTTTTTCCTAATAAACCAACCTCAAGTATTAAAAACCAAACACTCGTGAAAAATAATATTAAGGGAGGAAAAGAAAATGTTCTCCGGACAAACACCAATAATTATATTAAAAGAAGGAACTACTAGAGAGCATGGAAAAGGCGCTAGGTCAAATAATATTATGGCTGCAGTTGCAATTTCTGATGCTATTAAATCAACACTAGGTCCAAAAGGAATGGATAAAATGCTTGTTGACAGCATAGGCGATGTAGTAATTACTAACGATGGAGCAACGCTACTAAAAGAAATTGATATTGATCATCCAGCAGCTAAAATGATTATTGAGGTAGCAAACTCTCAGGATCAAGAATGTGGGGATGGAACAACTACAGCAGTTATTTTTACTGGAGAACTATTAAAATCAGCTTTAGATCTACTTGATCAAAATATTCATCCCACTACAATTACTAGTGGTTACAAATTAGCATCAGAAAAAGCAATTGAGATTTTAAATAATATAGCTATTCCAATATCTTTAGATGATAAAAAAGTTCTAAAAAATATTGCGATGACTGCTATGGCAAGTAAAGGTTCTAGTGTGTCTAAAGAGATATTATCAGTTATTGTTGTAGACGCTGTTCAAACAATCACAGAAAAAACAGATAAAAAGAATACTGCAGATCTTGATAATATTAAAATACAAAAACAACAGGGCGGAAGTATAGAAGATACTGAGATTATTAAAGGTATGATTCTAGATAAAGAAAAAGTTTATGAAGAAATGCCAAAACAAGTAAAAAATGCAAAAATCGCACTTGTAAACGCAGCACTTGAAATTAAAAAGACTGAAGTAGATGCAAGAATTCAAATAAATGAGCCTTCTCAACTACAATCTTTTTTAGATGAAGAAGAAAACATGATAAGAAAAATGATTTCAAAAATAAAAAAGAGTGGAGCAAATGTTATTATCTCACAAAAAGGAATTGATGATATAGCGCAATATTTTCTTTCAAAAGAAAAAATATTTGCAATAAAAAGTGTTAGTGAAAGTGATATCAAAAAACTAAGTAAAGCAACTGGTGCAAAAATTGTTGCAAACTTAGATGATCTTAATAAAAATGATTTAGGATACGCTGGATTTGTTGAGGAAAAAAAGTACGGTGAGGATAAACTTACATTTATTATGGAATGTAAAAATCCAAAAGCAATATCCATTCTTCTTAGAGGTGGAACAGAACATGTTGTAGATGAACTGGAACGAGCTCTACATGATGCTTTATCCGTTGTAAAAGCAGCAATTGAGGATGGAAAGATAACAGCAGGAGGAGGTGCAACTGCAACAGCTATTTCTATGGGTCTTAGAGACTACGCTCCAAATATTGGAGGGCGTGAACAAATGGCAATTGAAGCATTTGCAAAAGCTGTAGAAATTGTTCCAAAGACACTATCTGAAAATGCTGGGCTTGATCCAATTGATATGATGCTTGAAATAAGAAACGCTCACAAAAAAGGAAATAAATATTCTGGAATAAATGTATTTTCTGGTAAAGTCGAAGATATGGTTAAAAACAATATAGTTGAACCCCTAAGATTAGGAATACAGGAAATTTTAGCTGCAACGGAGGCATCAACTATGATATTAAGGATTGATGATGTGATAGCTGCTAAAACATCCAAACCGTCGATTGGGGGAAGAGGTGGCGGATATGGAGGAGAGGAGGATTTTTAATAATTTAAAAACACCTCCTATTTTTTAAACAATTAAAATATACATATAATTGTGAAAATTGATAATATAAATAAAAAAATATTATTTCTTCTACAGAAAGATGCAAGAATGACATATAAAGAAATTGCATCTGAACTAAATAGATCAGAAACAACAATTAGAGATAGAATAAAAGCAATGGAAAGAGTAGGAATAATACAAGGATATACTGCTTTAATTGATAAAACAGCTCTTGGTCTAAATTTTTTTGCAATAATACTTGGCAATCCAACTGCTACTACGGAACTTGATAAAATAACTGAAAAAATAAAGAAAGTAAAAAATGTTCTTCGAGTTTACCAGATATCTGGTAATAAGAGAATTGCAATTTTTATGGTTTCACCTTCATATAAAGAATTAAAAGAAATAATCCGCTCTCAATTGATTCCTATTGGATTGAAAGATGAAGAGATAATAACTGTTCTAGAGGCAGATAGCGAATTCATTTCACCTCTTGAAATACCATAAAAATATTATAGATAAAAAAAGAAAAATATTGTTTTTTAGAAGATATTTCCTTGGATTTTTATAATAATCAATTTAAAATCCTTGGAATCAAATGGTATATTTTATGAATGAGTTAATAAAATTATATCTTGTAAAAATAGAGGAAAAGAGGTGAAAAAGGTTGGCTCCAAAGAAAAAGAAAGCAAAGAAAGAAAAGAAATAAGCAAAAGTTAGGTTTTTGTTGAATAAATACAATTGTATTTTGTATTTATGATAATCTTAGAGGGCGGAATAAGTTTTTTTCTTCTTACCGCTCTCGATTTTAAAAAAATATTGTTTTTCAAATTGAGGTGATAAATGGCAAGCCAATTACGTATCACAGAAAAATTAGAAGAAATATATTCAAGGATACCTTCATCTAACTGTATTCATTGCCATGAATGCTGCGGCCCTGTTTTATGGTTTGAACCTGAAGAACTTTTAATTAAAAAATATTTGAGTAATAACAATATTAAAAGAATAGTATGGACAAAAGAAGAATTTGAAAATAACAATATGAGATGTCCATATCTTAGAGAAGATCAATGCAGTATTTATCCAGTAAGACCTCTTGTTTGTAGATTGCAGGGTGCTGCACCTGATTTATTATGTAAGAAAAAAACAAATCAAAAAAATATGGATTCTTTAGAATTAAAAAAGATGTTAGATGATTTTAAAAAACTAATAATTGAAACAAAAAGAATAAATGTTTTTTATTGCACAAAAAAACTAGATTTATATGGAGAAATATGAAAGTAAAAACAGGTAAAGATGAATTCTGTATGAAATGTATGGAATGGAGAGAGTACGATGAAGAGGGTAGATGCAAGGTTTGCCATAAGATTATATTTAAGAAAGATAAAATCCATTCTCTAGGGTATAATGAAGTAAAGACAGAAGATTCTAGTTATGAATACAATGATGATACTGATGAATATTAAAAACTTATTTTGCTTTTCTCATGTTTTTAAATGGTTTTAAAAAATCTATTTTATACCAAGGTTCTGTATGTGAAGGTAAAAATTCACTTACATATCTAATATCTTCAATTGAATAAAATGATTTAGGATTGTATTTTTTAACAGTTTTTATAACATTTTGAATGTTTTGTCTGTTTACTATTGTAAAAATTAATTTTACATCTCCTTTAGGTCCTTTTGCATCAACAACAGTTATCCCATATCTTTTGTTTTTTAAACTATCAATTAACTTTGCTGCATTTTTTCGGGTAATAATTCTTATAGCAACGGTTCCAATAGATAGTTTTGCTTCTAAGATTATTCCTACTAGGTTTCCTGTTGCAAATCCTCCTGCATAAAAAAGATAGTAATATACATTTGATAGATTTTGCATAATTTGGCTTATTGCCATTAGCCAGATTAATATTTCAAAAAAGCCTACTAGTGGTGCTAGATATTTGATTCCTTTTGAAACAAAAATTATTCTAATTGTTCCAAGGCTTACATCAAATACTCTAGCAAAAAATATTAAGATAGGAAGAATGATCCATGAATATATATCAAAATTATTTATTGTAATTTCAATCATATCATTACCTTACTAAATTTTATTTTGTTTTTATCAAGAAATTTTTTCTTATTTAATCTTTAGCAGGGCTTTTTACGATTTTTTTATTGTTTTTCCTTGTTTTTCTCTGTAAAGTGTTTTAAACCTAAAATCTTGTATTTGCCTAAACATAAAAAGGAGGTTAGATAAATGCCGCCAAAAAAGAAAAAAAAGTCAAAAAAAAAGGAAGAAAATTGCCCCGAGGAAATAAGTGAGGAAGAAAAGCTTGAGGAAGTTGGTATATTTGACGATGAATATGATATAGATGATGAAGATGAATTCGATGAATCTTGGAGAGATACCTGAGAATAATGTTGCTTGATAACTTATTTGGAGCGTCATGTGCTTGCTGTAATAAAAAATTCAGGAAAGATAAGCTTGTGACAGTAAGAAAGGCAACAGGTGAAAAAATCCTATGTTGTGATAGCTGTAAAAAATTTTTTAAAAGAAATTAATCAAGAACCAGCAATATAACTCTATCAGCAATCATTTTGTTATCTTTTTAGGTAACGACTTTTACCCTAATCGTAATCTTTTAAATGAACTCTTTTTTAATGTAAAAGACATGAATAATAAAACTCTAAAAAATCTAATTTATATTATGTTACCATTAGTAATATTACTTGTTGCAAGTATAACTCTAGTTAGCACAGGTGTTATAACTTTTGAAATGCCAGAAGGTAAAACAGAAAATATAACTGTAACTTTGACTATTGATACGGGTGAAGATGTTTTCAATTATCAAATACAAACAGATAACTCCACAGCATTTGGTGTTTTGGAAAAAGCGAGAGAAAGAACTGATCTAACCTTTCAAGCGGACTATAATGAAAAATACCAAAGCCATATTATAAATTCGATAAACGGAGTTGAAAGTACGGAAAGTAAATACTGGATTTTTTATATCAATGGAAAAACTGCTTCAGTTGGAGCAGATCAACAATATGTTGAAGATGGAGATATTATAAAATTCAAATTTGAAGAATCTCCTTGGTAAAAGAATAAATTAATTAAGAGTAAATTAAATTCGTAAAAAAAGAGGGAAAAATTATGAAAGAGATCATTAAAGATAATATACCAAAAATGTTTATCGCCTTTTTATTAATAGTAGTTGGAATAATAGGAAGACTTACTCTTTCAAAGTTACTACCTAACAGTCCATCTATATATCTAAATTTAAATGGAATGAGTCAACCGTTATTTATGATTGATTTGTTCTTTTTGATAGCAATAGTCACTATTTTAAGTGCTTTATTTCTAAAAAGCTATTATATATTCTTAGTTCCTTTGTTAGTACTTTTAATAACTGATATCATACTTGGAAATAACTATATATTCTTATTTACCTGGTCTGGATTTGCTCTTATAGGATTAATTTTCTATGTACTTAAATCAAAGAATAAATTTACAATAAAAAAAACGCCTTTACTATTTGGAACCAGTATTGGAAGTGTTATTCTTTATGATATTTGGACAAACCTTGGATGTTATCTAGGTTGGTATCTACATACGATAGAAGGACTATCAATGTGTTTCACAGTTGCGCTTCCATTTATGCTGTGGCATATACTATCTACAACTGTGGCTTTTGCCTTAATTGTTTTACCCGTTTTATATATTAAAGAAAAAGAACTCATAAAAATTGACGGCACAGTAAAACCCATAGAAAAACCAGTAGCACTTAGTTTACTATCAGTTACAATGGTTTTATCTATTCTATTTGTCCTATTTTAAGAATAACTATTTTTCTTTATCTTTTTTAATATGAATTTTTAGTTTTTTCTTTTCAATTGGAACTAGTTTTTTTAAATTTACTGTAACATCTTTTTTAGGTTTAAACTTATCAATTGGCACATTCGGTATTTTCCCATCGACTTCATAGATATAATACCCCTTTTCACCATCTATGGAAGTGATATACTTATTTTTACCGTAATCTTTAGTTTTAACACCTGGGATTTGTTTTAATGCATCAAAAAGTGTACTATCTTTTTTGGCACTAATTTTTTTTTCTTCAGAAAAAGACTCGAAAGATTTTTCTATTTTCTCCATATTTATTGATAAAAGATGAACATTGCCAATAATCTTTCTTTTAATTAGGCCTGCTTTTTCAAGTATTTTTATATGTCTAAAAACTACAGGTTTTGAAAGATTCATTGTTCTTGCTAATTCTGACAAATGTATCTCTTTATTTGCAAGTATTTTTATTATTTTCATTCTTGACTTGCTGCTAAGTGCCTTAAATAATTTATTGTTATCCATTTTGATAACGATAATTATGTACCTTTGATATAATATTTTTTCCTTTAGCTAAATATTTTTTCAAAAATATGGACATCAAGGACTTTACCAAACTTTTTTCCAACTTGCCTAAGTGTCCCAATTTTTTCAAAACCAAAGTTTTCGTGAAGATGAATGCTTATATCATTTCCTTCTGTTATCCTTGCAATTACTGCATGTAAACCCGCTTTTTTTCCTCTATTTAATATTTCATCCATAAGTTTTTTACCGATACCTTTTCCTTGAAAATCTTTTAAAACATATAAAGAAAGTTCAGCTGTATCTGAATATGCTTTCTTATTATCATATTTGCTTAAAGATGCCCAAGCAATAGTTTTTCCTTCTTTTTCTGCAATTAATACTGGATTTTTTGAATCGTGATTATTAAACCATCTTTTCATCTCTTCAACTGTTTTTTCATCAGTATCAAAAGTAGCGTTTGTGTTTACTACCGCTTCATTGTAAATTTCTTTAATTATATCAACATCTTTTAATTCTGCAGATCTAATTTTTAACACTTCAATCACTTTAGTTATTTATGAAAATGTATTGTATTCCTATTTATTATTACTATTTTATGACAATATTTATATATTAAAAGTATTTATTATTTTATATGAAATATCTAAAAGTTTTATCTTATTTAACAGTGTTTTTTCTTCTAATAACTCCGATAACACTTTCTTCAAGTTCCAATCTTTTAAAAAACAATCAAAATAAAACTCAAATTTTTAATACTGAACACTCAGAAAATATCACTATCAGAATTGCTCAATATCCAAGTTTAGGTTCAGAATCATACCCCACAATGGGAAGCATTTTTGATTTTAGAAAGCAAGAAACCACACCAAGAAACAGATCCGGGTTACCACAATTTAGATACAGTTGGAAAGTAAATAACAAGACTTATTCTTTTAAACAGGATTATTTAAGTCTTGAGGAAATGAAGGGTGAAGGAGAAAAACCACTAAATGTTGATAATTATGATCTTTTATATGTTGGTGTAAATTACTGGAGTTATTTTAGAGATGGAATACTTTTCAAAAAAATAAATGAGAACATTAAAGATTTCTTGTCTGATGGTGGAGGATATATTGGAACTTGTGCAGGAACAACTTTTGCATCAATCGGGTTTGAAAAGCCAAAAAGTGCATATCATTTCATTTCTAACCTTGGTGTTTTAAACATTGCAAATGTTTATATGAATCAAGATTGGATGGGTGAAATGCAGTACTGTATTAGATCTAGTGCTGCTTTACCCTCTATGAAATTAAAAGTAGAATCAACTGATGAAGTCCCAATATATAAGGGATACAATAAAAGCCACGTAAATATGACATATGGCGGAGGTCCAGGATTATATGTTGGAGATAACAATGATCCAAAACTAGGTGAAATTGTTCCACTTCTTACTATTGACGAAGAATTAATGGAAACAAAACCTATCCACTGGTTCAGGAAAGGCATACTTCCTGGATGGGTCCCATTTAAAAAGGTAAAAACTGATTTAAAAGGTTGCTTAGGTGGAGTTGCTACAACTTATGATAATTCGGGAAGAATAGTGCTTTTTTCCACACATCCAGAAATAACCTTAGTTCTGAATAATACAATTGATGAGACTTTTGGAGAAAGATCTGATTATGGTAGTTTTGCAAAAGTTCCAAGAATAGTATATAACTTATATGGAGACGTTATGAACATGAGTTATAACTATTGGATGCATAGGCGAGCTGCTGCATGGGTTGCAGGTGTTCCCGAATGTGAATTACCTCCAATTAACGAGCTAGGCGTTTATATGACAAAACCAATTAAGGATTACTATGTATATTTTAATGATTCTCTTGAACCAATTAAGCCGCCTACTGAAATATTGCAACAGCTTGTATCTAAACTTGGGATGTCTGTAATTGTTGGCGATATTACTGTTGAGGCATATGCTGAAAATAGCGGATTTGTTGAATTTTATTTAGATAAAAAACTGGTTCATACTGATTATAGTATGCCCTATAATTGGACACTGGATAAGAATAATTTCAATGGAATTCATCACCTTGAAGTGAGAGCCTATGATGAGTATGAAAATATGGCTCATTTTGGATCAAATTTTTATTTTTTAAATTCCTAAATATAATAGTTTCTTATATTTCTCCTTTAGATAAAATATAACATTAATTGAAAAAAAGGTTAAAATTATAGAAATAAAAATTAAGTTTTTTTAAGATCCATTCATCGTTCCTTTGCACCAACATTGAAATTTGGTAGGTTCTGGTGGATTGTTATCTAGATTGTTGTCGTTATCATTTGATGCACAAGGCTTTGTAATTGCAATAGAGCATGCTCCGGTAAAGGAAATCTGTATGTCTTCTCCTCTTTGAGATAATTTTTCAATTAAGTATGGAATCAGAAAAATTCTTTTATTTAAGAAGTTAGACATTGTATTTTCAAAATCTTGGTTTTTTTCTTTTATAAATTTGTTTGTTCTTATCTTAAACAAGGGACTATCTATTTTTTCTAAATTTTTTTGTTTTTCTTTTGTTTGTGTATCTAAAGCAGAAGCCATTGTTAAACCTATCATTACAAAACTAGCTAGTATCACACCAATTATTATTTTTTTATTCATACCCTTTCACCCATCTTTTTAATATGGTATATTATATAAAAAACTTTCTTATTGGAATTGTGATAACATTAGCTTATTAATATAAAAAAATAAAAAAATAGGTTTTTACAATTCTTTTTATTTGCCGCATTCAGGTTTTCTACAAGATGGTGCAAGAGGGCCTGTATGCATCCTTTCTGAATCGTCGTGATCATTACTTTGACATTGGCATGTAGAGCACTGGGTTTGTGGTTCGCCTTTAGAAGTAAAAAGACCTATGTTTTCACCAAATGAAAGTTTTAATCTGAGAAATATTCTGTTTTCAAGAAAGTTTGTGATAATATTTCTTATCTTGTTTCTAACTGTTGTTTTTTCTGCGGTTATTGCTTTACCTGTTCTTATTTTGAATAGTGGGCTGTCAATTTTTTCTAATTCTTTTTGTTTTTCTTTTGTTTGAGTGTTTACTGCTGAAACCAGCCCCACTCC
>CAZFFN010000157.1:0-1962 GCA_964518165.1 uncultured Thermoplasmatales archaeon | reverse complement strand
TCAACTCTTAAAACACGTATATTATCTGTAGAATTATCAGAACCAATAAAACGAATATCAGAATCACTTGGATGAACAATATTATACTCATATCCAATCTTTGTTGTTGCATATTGAGTAGCCATTGTCATACTCAAAACAACTAACATCACTCCAATTAAGACTAATCTACGATCTATTCTCATCCCATCACACATCCCTATGATCCTAGCAACAAAACAAATGTATAAGCTCTTATTTAAATATATCGTAATCAGGTGCATGTGCAGGTGCATATTCAAAATAATATTTGTAAAATAATTAGCATAATCTTCGTTGGTGAATTCTTTAATTTAGCTATACTAAAATTTAAATATCTTCATAATAATATATTTTGTTATGAAACAAAATAAAAAAGTTTTTTACAAAATGTTCTCAATTTTTATATTCTTTTGTATTTTAAGTACAACCCAAATAGCATTCTCAAGTTCTCTTAAAAATGAAAAATCAAATCTTGAAACAAATTTTACAAGTTTTGAAAAAGAAGTTTATTATGATTTATTGATAATATCGCCAGAAAAATTTAAGACAGCAATAAAGCCTTTAGTTGAACATAAAAACAAACACCGTGTTAATACAATAAACATTGCTGTTGAAGATATATATGAACAAGTTTTTTGGAGAGGAAAAGACAAAGCTGAGAAAGTAAAATATTTCATTAAAGATGCAATTGAAAATTGGCAAATAAAATATGTTTTAATAGTTGGAGGAAGATGTGATCAATCAAAAACTGAAAACTACTGGGTTCCAGTTAGATATACTAATATTATAAGAGATTATAAAGGACATGAAAAATGGCCAGAGGGCGATTTTCTAACTGACCTTTATTTTGCTGATATTTATGATTCTAATGGTAATTTTAGCAGCTGGGATAGTGATAATGATGGAATATTTGGTGAATGGTATGATAAAAATACTGCTGAAGACAGACCTGATCTATATCCAGATATTGCAGTAGGTCGACTTCCTTGTAGAAATATTTTAGATGTAAAAATTGTTGTAAATAAAATAATTAGATATGAAACTAATAATTTTGACAGTTCTTGGTTTAAAAAATTATTAGTTGTAGCAGGGGATACTTACCCAGAAAAAACTGATTACATCGATGGTGAAAACTACACTCAACAAGCAATTGAAATTATGAATGATTTTGAAGCAGTTAAAATATGGAGTACAAAAGGAAATTTAAATTGGTTTAATATTGTAAGAGAAATAAATAAAGGATGTGGGTTTTTGTTTTTATCAGGTCATGGTGGAGCAAACTCGTGGGCGACTCATCCACCAAACGATATAGATAATTGGATTGGTAATTTTAAAAACAAACATATGACTCTTTTACTTAATAGAAACCACCTTCCAGTGGTCCTTAGTGCAAGCGGCTGCTTTAATAATATGTTTAATGTAAGTCTTAGTGACACATTTTTAGTCTGGTGGAGTATCACTAAGGATTTTGCAATACCATATAACATTCCAAGATGTTTTGGAAGCGCTTTAGTTCTAAGGCCATTTGGTGGCTCGATTGCAACTATTGCATCAACTGCTTATAGCTATGAATCCTCAGATATAAACAGTAATCGTGGTGGTTGCGAATGGTTGGATATTCATTTTTTTGAAGAATACAAAAATAGTAACTCAAAGATTCTAGGTGATTGCTGGAAGAATACTGTTAATAGATTCCTTCAAAATTTTTCAATAGATTGGAATGATTCATCGACCTATGGTGATGCAATTATAGCAAAAAATCTTGAACAGTGGCTTTTGATTGGTGATCCATCTTTAAAAATCGGCGGATATAATTAACTTTTATAGTGAAATACATACCTGTTAGGAATTCTTTTTTTCTTTCCAGTCCAATAACCGCAGTTTTTACATCTAAATTCAATAGTTACTTTTCCGCCCCAAATAGTCTGGTTTTTAACCTTT
>CAZFFN010000156.1:0-28097 GCA_964518165.1 uncultured Thermoplasmatales archaeon | reverse complement strand
TGTTTTTTTATTATCAAAACAAGTATTTTTATATTTAACTTTTTTACCAGTTATTTCAACAGAATCTTCTACAGAGTCGATTTCCCTATCCTCAGTAGCCCAATGAACTTCTAAATTGATTTGCCCACTTCCGGGTCCTATAAGTTTGGCTCTAAAACTCATCTCTTTAGACCATGATTTCTCTTTTGAAATATCATAGGCCCATATAACAATGTGATCAGTCCCAAATACAATTCCTTCTCGTGAATCTGGAACTGGTGAAACACTTCCTCTAATATATCTAAACATTGTTTCTTCTGGATCATTATCTTGATTTGGTAAATCTATTTTGACTACTACACCAAAATAATCCTTATTAGATTCAGCATTTATCTTAAACTCGATTTCAGTTCCTACTTTACAAGTAAGATGTTGATCCATCCATTCTCCACCTTTTTGCCGGATTTTCAAATCAGCAGATGGATTCTTCATTGTGATAATATTTTTTACGTCTTGATTGCTAATTTCCTTTTCTATTAAAGAGTTTTTTTTCAATGAAATACTAGATGCTGTAGGTACTATTGCAACTAACATCATTAAAACAACAGCTCCGATTCCAAAAACTTTATTTTTTTCCATTTTTTTCCTCCCCAAAATTTTAAATTTTTTTCAAATTAATATAAATTAAAAATTTATAAATATTATGTTGTGATAAATAACAAAATAAATTGAATTTGGTGTTATTATAACAAATTAGCGAGCAAAATAACGTTCAAATGTGTTTAATATCATTTTTTTGTTAAAAATTTTGGAAATTAAAGACACAATCATGTTAAGTATTAGCACACCCACATCGGGATTTAAACGTGTATGTGACGTCACATTTATAGACTCTTTATCTGTAAAATTTATACTTGTAATAACTTTTTAATATAATTTTTTAAAGAATATTAGAATTATTATGATTTATCAAAATCTTATTTATTGATTTTAGATTGAATTAGTAACATTTGATCTTTTAACTCTGGTATTTTATTTTGAACCACATCCCATACAATTTCAATATCAATTCCAAAATATGCATGAATTAGAATATCTCTTAAACCAGCAATTTTTTTCCATTCAATTTCTGGATATTTTGCTATTAACTTCTTTGGTAAACTTTTTACAGCTTCGCCGATAATTTCAAGATTTCTTACAATTGCATCTTGATATAACCTACTTTCTGAAAAATCATCAATTGTTAGATTATTAGTATACGATTCTATCAATTGCTTCTAAAATATCATTGATATATGCTTTATAATCCCGCGGCATATTTTACACTCTTTAATATATTTGATTTTAAATCCACCTTTAATGCTTCTTTTATTACTAAATCAACATTACAGCCAAAAAGGTCTTCTAAATAAAATTTTAAATCCATATAGTTATCAAATGTTTTTTTACCTTTTTCAAATTCAACAAGAAGATCTATATCGCTTTCTTTTTTTTGTTTGTTTTTTGCATATGATCCAAATAAACCTATATTTTTCACTCCAAATTTTTTAATACTCTCTTGATTCTCATTTATTATTTGGAGTATCTTATCTGAATTCAACATTTTTAATTTCACCTTGAATAAGGTTTAACACTTTATATATAAAAAACAGGTATATGAAATTGACGTTAAGGGGATTACAAATTAGATTTTTAACTTATTGTGACGTTATAGTAATGCCCACATCGGGATTCGAACCTGGATTTGGGACAATTTTTCAATTTTCCTATCTGTAGAGAAATAATTCTAACTAAACTTGATAAAAATTATCTATTTATTCTTTTCTTATTATATAATAATGTGTACATCTCGTCAGTATTTATTATTTGAATTTTTTTATTTTCTCTTAATTATTGCTAGTAATTATTAGTTAAATAAACAAGATTTTTAATAAAATTTATTGAATTTATTGATATTTATTTTTGAGATATTGATAAATAGCAGAAAATTATAAAATATGATGCTCTTATTCTGGTTTTGATTGATAAAATGAATTTTATTTATGGTACGATTTTTTCCGATAATTATTATTATCCTGGGATTCTCACTACTGATTTTAACATTATTTTTCTATAAAAAAAATGAAATTTTTTTTGGTATTGTAATACCTTTACCAGCAAAAATTAAAAAAGAAAAAGATAAAACTATATTTTGGGTTTTACTAATTATATCTATCATAAATTCGTTAATTATCATAGTAGCTGGGTTTACAATGCTTTTTGGAATGTGGGATTAATGATTAGAATTTTTTTGGTTTTTTCTTTTTTAAAGAAGTTTATTTTAAAGATTAAAATGATAAAAAGAGTTGGCTCATATAGATGAATTGTCGGAATGTGAAATATTAAATCATTTATTTCTATTGATTAAAAAACAACGATAGAAAGATTTATTTGATATTAAGATTATAATGCCTTATAAACAGTTAGCGTTGCAAGTATAATAATCAGTACAGATAGCCCAATTTCTAGCCATTTGGGTTTGGTTTTCATTGATACTTTACTTCCTATTCTTGCACCAATCATAGAGCCTATTAGTACAAATAAAGCTGGAAGCCAGATTATGTTTCCTCGCTGATAGTATATTGGTATAGCGCCAAAGGCAGTAAAAATTGATACAGTTAATGAAGTTGCAATTGCTTTATGAGTGTTCATACCAAGGCTTTTAAAAAGAGCTGGAAAGATTTGACCACCGCTGCCACCTCTCAAGCCAGTTATAAAACTCACAAAAAAAGAAGAACCAAAGATATTTTTTTTGTTAGGTTTAATCTTTTGAGTAATCTTTGGAATAAGGTTTCTTGAATTAATCATAAATACTATTATAATACAAAGTGTAACAAAGATAATTGCTAAAACGAGTGTTGGAATAAATCCTACGAAATACGCTCCAATTATTTCTCCTATCACACCTCCAATAATGGCGTAGAGAACTATCTCTTTTGCAATATTTTTTCGTTGAGTTAAAGCACCAACAAGTGATGAAAAAGGGATAACAAAGAAGTTAATTGCAAAAGCACTAAGCAAAGGCAAACCTGCAAGATTAAGCAGAGGTATTCTTACAGTACCACCACCGATTCCAAAAATACCACTCATAAAACCAGCAAAAAGCCCGATCAGGAGGAATATTATTAATAGACTTATTTCCATTTTTTCACTTTTTTTATTTTAATGCGTTTTAGTATTTTACCTGGTTTAATTTTATCTATAATCCCTATATATCCATATTCTAATATTCTATTAATATTTTTCAAAATGTTAGTAGATTTATATTTCACCAGAAAGACCCTTTATAAAGTTTAGTAGCAGGGCACCCAAAACATCGGTTTTCATAATACGCCTGGCATTCTTTATATTTTACACCACAGGGGGGGTTTTTCATAGGTCTTTCTATCATTTTTATTGGTATCACAAAGTCCTTAATGCTAGATATAACTATGTTAAAATCAGCGCTGTCAACATCTTCATCTGGGCGAATACGACAATCTATTATAGATTCTAGTGATGCTAAGTCTTCTCCAGCAAATAAAAGCATTAGATTTTCACTTCCAGATATGACAAATCCATTTAAAAAGAAAGGACACCCCTTAAATTTATTTAGAATCTTTGTGGTATTTGTAGTTCTAACCATCACTCTGGCTAGATATATTCCTACTTTGTTTATGTTCACTCCAATGATATGTTCTACAATTCCTTTTTGTTTTAATTTTTTAATTCGCATTGCAACAGAAGGTTGGGATAAATCTACTTTTTTAGCTATTTCTTCTTGTGAAATATTTTGATTTTCATATAGTAACGTAATTATTTTTTTGTCTTTTTTATCTAATTTTATTTTTTCTCTCATTAGAATACACCTGTAAAATATTGATTATATATTTGAAATTAAAGCCATTTATATAGTTTTTTTGATAAATTATAAGAAAATTTTTGATAAATCAAATAATTATTACAGCAATATTTATGAATATTATTTTATACTTCATAGGATGGATGTAGAGCGCCTAAATAGATTTTTTCCTCTAAATAATAAATCTCTCTCGATCCCAAAGCTCTACTATCTACTTATTCCCTGGAAGGAATTAGAGGTAAAAATATGAAAAATAAATTGTCAAATGAGGCTAAATAAAGATGTCAGTAGGAGGAGGATATGGTAGAAGTGGCAGGCGAGGTCTTGGCGGTGGGTTTGGCATTGGTCCTGGAGGAGAATGTGTTTGTCCAAATTGTAATTATAGCGAGAGTCATAAAAGAGGAGATCCCTGCTTTAAGAAGAAATGCCCAAAATGTGGTACAACGCTTATTAGACCAACTTAATTTTTTAACATATTGTATATGAGGTGAAAATATATGGAAAAACAAATGAAAAACCAAGGAAGCGATATAGAAAAAATAAAAAATTTTTTGGTAAGTTTAGGATTTATCTGTAACAGTTATCCGTCAGCTAAACATTTGATATATTCTAAAGACGGTGAAACAGTTGTAATAAAAAACAGACACACATAAAAAGATATTTTGAATGATATCTTATTTCTGAATTAATTGAGGCGGAGAATTAAAGGTTGAAAAAAAGGAGATATAGATTTTATGGAAAGGACAAATGTATTGATCATAGGTGGTTCTGCATCTGGTATAGTTACAGCAACAACAGGTAAATCTTGTTATCCTGATAAAGAATTTATGGTGATTAGAAAAGAAAAACAAACTATTGTTCCCTGTGGGATACCTTATATATTTGGATCCCTAGAAAGCAGTGAAAAAGATACAATATCTGATAATGTTTTAGTCAAGGCGGGAGTTAAATTCAAAATTGATGAGGCAACAAATATTGACACAAAAAGAAAAATATGTGAAACCTCAGATGGAACTAAGATTAGTTTTGAAAAACTTGTATTTGCAACAGGTTCTATGCCCAGAGTTCCTAATGTAATTTCAGGTATTGATAAAGAAAACGTGTTTGTCATTTCAAAAGATAAAGAATATCTGGATAAATTATTAAACAGAATTAAAGAATGTAAAAAAATAGTTGTTGTTGGTGGTGGCTTTATTGGTGTGGAAGTATCAGATGAGATAAACAAATTAGGTAAAGAAGTTGTACTTGTAGAAATCCTTCCACATATATTACTTTCTGCATTTGATGAAGAGATGGCTTTGGAAGCAGAATCTCTTTTAAAAAATCGTGGAGTTAAAATAGAAACAGGTGTAAAAGTAGAACAAATAAAAGGAAAAAACAAGGCTACAGGAATAGTCTTGAATGATGGAAGAGAAATTGATGCAGATGCAGTAATTTTATCGGTTGGATACATTCCAAATAACCTTCTTGCTAAGAAATCAGGTATTGCACTCAATAAAAAAAGTTTTATTCAAGTAGATGAATATATGAGAACAGAAGATACTAATATATTTGCTGTTGGAGATTGTGCTGAGAAAAAAGATTTTTTCACTAGAAAAACAAGCGAAATCATGTTAGCATCAACTGCATGTGCAGAGGCACGGATTGTAGGAATGGGCCTTTACAAGTTATCTGCTGTCAAAACATTTGGAGGCACAATTGCAATTTTTTCAACTGCAATAGGAAAAACGGGTTTTGGAGTAGCAGGGCTCACTGAAAAAATGGCAGAATTAGAAGGATTTGATATTGTCACAGGATCTTTTAAGGGAATTGACAGACATCCCGGAACATTACCTGATACAAATAAACAATTTGTAAAATTAATTGTAGCACGGGACTCAGGTATGATACTTGGCGGGGAAGTAATAGGTGGCTTAAGTGCTGGGGAACTTACAAATATTATAGGATTTGCTATTCAAAATAAAATGACAGTAAACTCTCTACTCACCTCACAAATTGGAACTCATCCATTAGTTACTGCTCCTCCTACAGCATATCCCCTAATAAAAGCAGCGGAAAGTGCTAGTAAAAAAATGAATAATCGTTAAATCAAATAAATTACGTAAAAATAGAAAATAAAATCGATATGGAGTTTATTAATGAACAATTGTACTTGTGTTGTATTTGATTTAGATGATGTATTACTTGATACAGAATCTAACTTAGATTGGCTCTACAGAGTTTTTTCTAGAACTCTTGATAGTCATAATATTGAGGTTACAGATGAAAACATTCAAAAAATACATTCAACGAATTTACATAGGTTTAGCGAAATCTGCAAAGAATTTGGCATTTCAGATGAGGATTTTTGGAAAACAAGAAACAGGTTTTACATAGAAGAGAAAATGAAAGCAATAAAAAATAAAGAAATATCCTCTTTTACTGATATTAACTCATTACATAAACTAAAAGAAAAATACATGCTTGCTATTATTAGTGATTCACCACAAGAAATAGTTGAATTTTTTGTTGAGGAATATGGTTGCAAAGAATTATTTGAATGTGTTATAGGTAGGGGTTCTAATCTTAAGGATCTAAAAAATTTGAAACCTTCATCTTTTCCTTATACTAAACTAATGGAAAACATACAATGCAAAAAACTATTTTATGTAGGGGATAGTAAAAAAGATAGAGAATTTGCAAAAAATAATGGAATGAAATTTATCTTACTTGATAGAAAGAAAAATAGAGTATCTAATGGACTTGATAAGGTTGTTAATTATCTTTTATCTTTGTAAATGATTTTTATGAAATCAGAAATTAATAGTTTAAACAAAAAAATAAGAAACTGTACAAAATGCGGCCTAAGTGATACTAGAATACATGCTATCTGCGGTGAAGGAAATAATGATGCAAAAATTATGCTTATTGCTCAAGCCCCTGGTCTAAATGAAGATAAAGAAAATAAAATGTTTGTAGGTCCATCTGGTAAAGTCTTGGATAAACTACTTGGTCATAACAATGTTAGAAGAAAAGACTTGTACATGACAAATCTGATAAAATGTATGCTACCCGGTTATAGAAAACCAAAGCAACATGAAATTGATATATGTAGTGATTATCTAGACAAAGAAATAGAAATAATTAATCCTTCAGTTTTAGCCCCTTTAGGATACTACGCTACTAGATATATATTCAAAAAATATACACTTGATTTACCAAGGTCAAAAAAAGATTTTCATAGTATTTATGGAAAACTCTTCTTAGCAGATTCAACTAAAATATTGCCCTTGAATCATCCTGTTACAGTTGTTTATAACCCGTCGCTTGAGAAAACAATTGAAAAGCATTATCACAAATTATCTGTTTTATCCGAGAACTGTAAATGGTATGAGGTATGTCCAATGAAAAGACACTATGAAAAAGGAGTTCTTGGAAAGAAATGGATTGAATTATATTGCAAAGGAGATTGGGAAGACTGTGTAAGATATGATATGGAAGAAAAAGGAGAGCCTCACCCTTATTATATGCTTCCTGATGGAAGTTTAGATAAGGATTTAAAAAATTTTGAGGTTAGATAAGAAAAAGAATTGAAAAAGAAGGTGAAAATAAATGAAGGTTACTATTATCTATGATAATACATCTTTTGATAAAAAATTGAAATCAGATTGGGGTTTTTCAGCTCTTATAGAAATTGAAAATACTCCAAAAATCTTATTTGATACAGGTGGAAGTGGAAAAGTTTTACTTTCCAATATGAAAAAATTAAATATTGATCCAAAAAATATTGAGGAAATTTTTATTTCCCATGCACATTTTGATCATACTGGTGGTTTATCTGCTTTTCTTTCAGAGAATGAAAATGTAAAAATCTGGTGCCCTCCTTCTTTTAGAGGGGTTAAAAACGCAAAAGAAGTTGTAAAAATAAATAAGCCTTTAAAACTACACAAAGGAGTTTATTCTACAGGTGAATTAGAAAATATAGAGCAATCACTTTGTGTTGAAACAAACAAAGGAATTGTCGTTATTGCAGGTTGTTCTCATCCTAATATGTCAAATATTCTAAAAACCGCTTCTCAATTTGGAAATCTCTATGGAATAATTGGTGGTTTACATGGGACAAAACCTGAATCGTTGAAAAACTTAAATCTTATTTGTGCTACGCATTGCACTCAGCATAAAAAAGAAATCAAGAAACTTTATCCAAAAGAGTATATAGAGGGAGGGGCAGGAAGAGTTATTGAAATAATTTGATAAAAATATCTAATGGGGTTGAAGATTATATGAAATATATAGTATTGCAAAAGAATAAACCAAGCAAGTGGAGTGAAAAAGAAAAAGAGATTCAGAAAGTTTCTATAGATGATGAATTACATGTAAGTGAGATGAGGCTGCCTAAATCTGGTAAATATTATCTAATAATTACTGTGGATGAAGAATTTAAAACAGAGTTGAAAGAAGACGAAAATGAAAACGAGCTTTTAATAAAAAAACCATAAAAATAGTTTAAGATTTGAAAATCTTATGGAGAATTTAGTATGCACAATGATTGGCTTAAAACACACAAAAAGATAAAAACAGCAATTGAAGAAGAGGAAGGCTGTGTTAATGTAAACACTATTTCAAAAAAAATAGATATTGATATTAAAAATTTTAGAAAACATTTAGAAATCATGATATTAGACGGCTGTGGAAATTTTATGGATAAAGAAAAAGATATATTTTGTACGATGTCAAATCCAGTTGAGGTTTATGACTATATTACAAAAAAGGAAATCAAAAACCAGATTGATAAGTTAAGTTGAATTTTGAAATTGAACACATACGGTATTTATATCAGAATATAGGAAACATAAATGATGCTTCTATAAAAATAGAAGGTGAATATAGGATATGAAAAAAACATTTGAAGGATATTTGTTTAATCGCCTGGAAAAGATTGGTGAAAAAAATTACAACCACGTAGGATGTGAAGGAGAAAATAAAGATATTGGTGATTTTTTAACTGAGTTTGTACCAGAACTAGGGATGAAAAGAAGAGTGAAATTCACAATCGAATCACTTGAGGAACCTAAGATAGTAAAAGAATATAGAGATGAACCAAAGGAGAGAGTATAAAATGATTAACATAAGTAAAAATAAATGTGTAGGCTGCGGAGTTTGCGAAAGTGAATGTCCTAAAGGTTCTATAACTGTTGATTTAAAGAAGGGAATTGCATTTTTTGATAGAGATAAATGTATTGATTGTGGATTGTGTTTGAGAAATTGTCCACAAGATGCTATAAAAGACATAAAAGAAGATTTGGTATTTGCTATTGGAACAGACAATGAAGAGATAATAAAGCCAGATGAACACTTTGGCATGTCAAGATATTTTCAAATATGGAAATATTCCAATGGTGAAACTTTTTTAAAAGAGACAAGAGAAAATGCAAAATATAAAGAAGATGAAACAATAACCCATGGAGATCCTGGTAAGGCAAAGGCAACTGCATCTGTTTTAACAGATGTCGATGTTTTAGTTGGAAAGATGATGGGGCCTAATATAGATAGATTGAAAAAAAAGTTTGTACCTGTAATTATTAGAGAGCCTAATATCAAAAAATCTATTGATATAATAAAAGAAAATATTAATGAAATTTTTGAAGAAAAAGAAAAAACCGAAAGAAGGGGGTTAATTTTACATTGAAGCCAAGGATAAATAAAGAAAAATGTATTGGCTGTGCTGTTTGTCAGAATATTTGTCCAAATGGAATTAAAATGGTTGAGGGTAAGGCAGAAATAAAAGATGAAACTGCAGAATGCTTAAAAAAAGCTGCAGATGCCTGCCCTCAAAAAGCAATTATTATAGATGAAAAAGATTATTCAAAAAATAAAAAAGATGAGAAATCTAGAGAAGAATACAATCAATATAGGCTAATGGGTCAAGGAAGAAGTATTGGCGCAGGTAGAGGAAGAGGACTTGGTAGAGGCCCCCGGGATGGAAGAGGCCGCGGACGTGGTGGTGGAGGCAGAAGAAGATGTTAAAAATTTTTTTAAAAAGAGTTAAAAGAATAATAATGAGAGGATAATATGAATAAAGATTGGAGAATATCAGAAAGGGTTTCTAAGATAAAAAAATCTGCAATACATGAAATGACTAGACTTTCAAAAGAAATAGAGGATGTTGCTTTTTTATCCTGGGCAAAACCTACATCTGATACACCTGAACATATCAAAAAAGGAGCAATCAATGCAATAAACAAAGGAAAAGTAGGAGGATACTCTGAAAACAAAGGTATATTGGAATTAAGACAAGAAATTTCAAAAAAAATGAAAAGAGATAATAAAATAAATGCAACCCCTTCAGAACTTATGGTTACAATCGGTGCTGTTGAAGGGTTATCAGCAGCTATAATGGCGGTAGTTGATCCAGGGGATGAAGTAATACTTCCCACTCCAACTTATTCTACACACATAAGACAAGTTCAACTTGCATCAGCAAAACCTGTACTTGTTCCAACAATTGAAGAAAAAGGTTTTGAGTTAGATATAGAAGGTATAAAGAGTGCAATAACTCCTAAAACAAAAGCTATTATGTATTGTTCACCTAGTAATCCTACAGGTACTGTTTTTTCGGAAAAAACTCTTCGAAAGTTAGCTGATATTGCCCTTGAAAATGATATAATTGTTATTACCGATGAAGCCTATGAATATTTTACATATGATGGACGTAAACATTTTAGTATAGGCTCAATTCCTGAGATGGAAAAAAATACTGTTAGTTGTTTTACTTTTACAAAAAGCTATGCTATGACAGGTTGGAGAATTGGTTATTTACATGCAGATGAAAGGCTTATCCCACAGATTACTAAGGCCCATATTCCATTTGCTATTTGTGCAACTGTTGTATCTCAATATGCAGCACTTTCAGCTCTCAAAGGACCTCAGGATTGTATTAAAGAGTTTAAGGATCATTATTTTAAAGCTAGAAATTTAATGTGTAAACGTTTGGATGAATTAGATCATATTTTTGAATATCAAAAACCAATGGGTTCTTATCTAATGTTTCCAAAAATACTTGATGATAGTGGTAAGGATTCTACAACTTTTTGTAAGAAACTTCTAAAAGAAGCAAAGGTTTCAACAACACCGGGAATTGCCTTTGGACCAACCGGTGAAAGTCATTTGAGATTGTCATTTTGTGTGTCTGAAGATATGATAAACAAAGCTTTTGATAGAATGTATAAATATTTTGAGGGATAAGTCTTTAATTATGAGCAAATGGACAGATACAGAAGCTAAAAAATTTCTTAGAGTAATTGGCATAAAAAAAGATCAGTTTGTTGTTGACTTTGGATGCGGGAGAGGTGCTTATACTATTCCGGCATCAATTGTTGTTGGAAATAAAGGAAAGGTTTATTCTATTGATAAAAACAAAGAAGCCTTGGTTGATTTAAAACAGAAGATTAGAAAAAAAGGATTATCAAATGTAGAGATTTTAAAAAAAGATGATGATATAAATCTTTCAATTTTTAAAAACTCTATTGATATAGTTTTACTCTATGATGTTTTACATTTGATAAAAAATAGAAAAAAGTTATTTAAGGCGCTATATAGAGTTTTAAAGCCAAATGGAACTCTTTCTGTATATCCTAAACATCATGATACAGAGATGAATATGACCTTAGATGAGATTATATCTGAAATAGAGGATAATGGATTCAATCTTTATAATAAATTATTAAAGAAATTAATGCATAGTGGAAGCTTAGAAAAAGGATATGTTTTTAATTTTAAAAAAACTGACTTAGAAAGGTAATAAAATGAATGTAGAGGTTGCCTTATTTTTAACAATCTTGGCTGGTCTTTCTACAGGTATAGGTAGTGCCATTGCGTATTTTATTAGAAAACCTAGGTTAGTTTATCTTTCTTTTTCTCTGGGTTTTTCTGCGGGTGTGATGATTTATATTTCTTTTGTCGAACTTTTACCTCAGGCTCTTGAAAATGTTGGTAAAGCATATGGTGTACTCGCTTTTTTTTCTGGTATTGCCTTAATTGGGTTTATTGATTTAATAATTCCAAAATCAAAGAACCCTCATCATTACAAAGATCCTAGTGAGATAAAAGAAGATAGTGTCGATTATCCACTTATGAGAGCAGGTCTTTTAACAGCAATAGCTATTGGCATCCATAATTTTCCCGAGGGTCTAGCTACTTTTGGAACTGCTCTTACTAATGTAAAACTAGGTGTTGTTATTGCTATAGCTATTGCAATTCATAATATTCCTGAAGGTATTTCTGTATCTGTCCCTATTTTTTATGCAACAGGTAATAGAAAAAAAGCGTTTTTGTATTCTTTTTTGTCAGGTATTGCTGAACCTGTAGGAGCAGTAATTGGTTTTTTGATATTGTTACCGTTTTTATCTGAAAGCTTACTTCTTTTACTTTTAGCGTTTGTCGCAGGTGTTATGGTTTATATTTCTTTAGATGAGCTTTTACCATTGGCACATAGCTATGATGAAGGCCATACCGCTATCTTAGGAATAATTATAGGAATGCTTGTCATGGCTCTGAGTTTGTTAGTAATATAATTTCTAATTATCTTTGAATTTTATCATTTATAGAAATGACAGTCTAGATTTCTTTATTTTAAACTGTTGACCCTTGTTTAACAAGTTACATCTATCTTTAAAATAGATTTATTTTCAGGTATTTTCATTTTTGTGTTTTTGTTAAAAATTCTTTTATTTATATCTTCTAGTTTTTTTGCAGATAAACTTTCTCTGTTTGGAGGTAAAGATTTTTTCAAGGCCGAATTAATTGTCTTATCGTAGGATAGAGAACCTAAATATTTACTTCCGATATATCTTTTTGTTTCTTCTGCAATATCTGGATCAATATCTTCTCTATTAATTACGACCCCATAATCAACCTCTTTTTCCTCAACTATCTTAATCAGTTTTTTGAGGTCTTTTAATCCTAGCGAGGTTGCTTCAGTAACTAATACTACATAATCTGAATTTTTTATGCAAGTTAAAACAGGATATCCAGTTCCGGGCGCAGAATCTATAATTCTAAAATCGTAATCAAATTTGGCAGATTCTTTAATTGTCTCTTCAACAACTTTACCTGAACCTGTTTTTCCTTCTAGTATATCTCCTGAGACAAGATTAATTGTGTATTTAGCAAAAGAAGGTTTATATTTCACTTTTAAGTATACGCGACCTCTTTTTTCAAGCTCAACTGGTAACTCTTTTCCGTTACAAATTATTTTAATATCTTTACATTTCTTGTATTTATTTGGACATGGAAATATTTTAACTTCTTTTTCTCCATCCCAATAAAGAACATTATCATACCATTTTGCAAGGTTTGGTGCGTTTACATCTGCATCCACAGCTGTTATTTTGAAATTTTTTAGAGCCAAAAAATCAATTAATGAGGCAGCAATAGTTGTTTTTCCTACACCTCCTTTTGAGGAAAGAACAGATATAGTTTTTTCCATTTTATCATCTAGTATATTTTATATACCTAGTATAGGAAATATACTTATAAAGCTTGTAGTATATGGTTTTATACTATGAAAGAATGTGTCATATACAAAACAATGGATCTTATTGGAAAGAAGTGGTCTTTGCTTATAATTCTAGAATTATACAAAAATGAAAAGATGGGGTTCAATGAACTTAAAAGGTCACTTGAAGATATCACTCCAAGGATGTTATCTTTGCGTTTATCAGATCTTGAAGAGCATGGTTTAATTAAAAATAGAATGATAAAAAAACCAATTAGAACAGAGTATACATTGACTACATCTGGTAGGGATCTTATCAAACCAATAAATGAAATAAAGGAATGGTCTTTAAAATGGATATACCCCAATGAGGAATGCTATAAAGATTGCAAAGATTGTTATCTTTAAAAATCAAAAATTTTGACTTATTTTACCAATCTTCTGTTTTTATCAATATACTTTTCATTTTACAAATATTTTATTTAGAATTTTATAATTTGGAATACAAGGAGACAATATTTATTAACATAAATAAACTTTCTGTTGATATTTATTATGGAAAATCTTATAAGATTTGTCTTTTTTTCTTAATATTGATCGGGGATGTTTTACATATAGCCATTTGGGAGGTATTGGATATAAAAAAATCTAAAAAAGACTCTAAAAAGGAAAAACGGATTAACTCATTTGATATTTTTTGTGAAGATAGAGCTGAGGTTTTATCAAATGAGATTCAAAGACTGTATGAAAGTATAAGATTGATGCAAATGCTTGAACAAATACGTAATGATGGTTTTCAATCTGATTATATAGCTAATTTTGATTCTATAACTGATAACTTATCTTTTAAAGAAAAAATAATGAGAAGTTGTAAGCTACCAGAATCTAAAATTTTTCAAAAAAACAATAAAAATTCTGAAAAAAGTAAATTACAATATGATATCAGCGAGAAGGGTTGTAAGTTAACAATAACAGTCTATATGCCTAATATAAAAAAGGATGAAATTGAAATAAAATTTAATAGTAATTCATTAGAGATAATGCCTAACTCTCCTAAATCAGAGTATTACAAGTACATAAACTTACCTTGTAATGTAAACAAAAAGGCAGCTCTTTTTACATTTAAAAATGGAGTCTTAGATATTATTTTTGAGAAAGAAGGAGATTGAAAAAAATTGGGAGAAAGTAGGATTATTGAAGAAATAAAAGAATGTATAAAATGGTCAAAAAAAAGAGACGTATCATTTTCTAAATATAGTACGCGTGAGTTACAGGATATCTGTGACGAATATTACTAAAAATTTTTGGGAGGAATAAAAATATGGCAGTAAAAATAAATAAAGAAAAATGTACGGCATGTGGAGAATGTGCAGAGGTATGTCCTGTTGATGCGATAACTATAAAAGATGTTGCAGTGGTTGATGAAGATAAGTGTATTGAATGCGGTGTCTGTATAAATATGTGTTCTGTTGATGCTATAGAACTGTAATCTTTTGTTTAATAGTTCTCAAGTTTATTAAACAATTATACATAAATTGTTGCCTGCCAAGTTAAAATAGGAGTATGGAATCAATATGGAAAAAAATTGTGTTCTTACTAAGATGGTAAAAGCAAATATCGATGTAGTTAATAGGCATATCGATGTATTAAAAACGTTACAGAAAAAACAACCGATAGGTATCAAAGAGCTTTCAGAAGTTACTGGTTATCCTAGACATAACGTTATATATTCTCTTAGAATTTTAGAGAAAGAAGGATTGGTTGAACCTTCTGTAAAAGGTGCAGTGACTACTGAAAATGTTGATGAGATAATAACACGGATAAAAAACACTATTCTTGATGTAAGTACCTCTTATAATCAACTATTAAAAAAATTGGAATGAAATTATGCTTAAAGAATCCTATGTAGCAAAGTTAAAAAATCTTCCAAAAAATGCAAAGAAAATAGATGTTGGATATCCAAGTTTTTTTGCACCACCTGAGGATTTACTATCAGATTTTAATGAACTTAAATTTGCTCTTATGAAAGAAGGGAAAGATGAACAAGAAGCGAGGAGAAGGGCGTGGGGACAATCAAACTTCGATAAAAGATACAGGAAAAAAATTATGTCAAATCCAAAAATACTGAAAAAGTTAAAAGAAATTAAAAAAATAGCTGAAAAAAGAGATGTGTATCTGTATTGTTATTGTGGGAGATCACTATGTCCGCGTTTTATACTAATGGATATTATAAGAGGTATGTGAAAACATGAAAAGAACTCCCTGTGAATATATAGTATGGCATGGATTACCTGTTTTAAGAAAAGAACTAGCAAAAAGTATGATTAAAGATTTTGGTCTCAAGCAAAAAGACGTTGCAAAAAAATTAGATATTTCGTCTTCTGCAATCTCTCAATATCTTAATGGAAAAAGAGGTAGGCCAGATATTACTAATGAGAAAGTACTAAAAGAAATAAATAGATCTGCAGGAGTGATAATTGAAAAAGGTAATGATTCAATCATACCTGAAACTTGTAGACTTTGTAAAATTTTTTCAAAAAATAAGATTTTTCCTTTTATCTGCGAGAATTGTGACAAAGAAAGATAATAATTTAAAACGAAAAAACAGTATAGTGCCTATTTTATACAGTTGCGGTAAAAGGTATGGTCAAAAGATCAAAAAAAGCAAAAACAATGAGGAAACTTATAAAATCTATTTGGATTTTTAACTGGTTTAACTCATGTGGATTTGCCGAACTCGTACCAGTTGTAGGCTCCAGATGGGATATGGAAAGATTTGGAATGATTATAGTTGGTACACCTAGACATGCTGATGTACTTTTTATAGCAGGTTATCAAACTCTTAAATCAATAAAAAAGGCACAAAGAGTATATGAACAGATGGCTGAGCCAAGGGTAGTAATTGCATTAGGATCATGTACTATGACTGGTGGTATGTATTGGGATTCATATAATACAATCAAAAGGTTAGATGATTATTTACCTATAACTATTTACATACCTGGTTGTCCCCCTAGACCTGAAGCCGTGTTTGAGGCGTGTGAAAAAATTTTTGGGCATGTTAAGGAGCTTAAATAAGATGAACAAAGATTTAGACAAAGAATCACAAATTCTAGAAAATATTAGTTCTAAGTTTGACATAGTTGGAAAAATACAACGTAAACAAAGAATTTGGAGTGATATAAAAAAGGAAAAATTGTTGGAAATATGTAAATTTTTAAAAAATGAAAATTTTACTCATTTATCTTCAATATCAGTTACAGATTGGCTTGAAGAAGAAATATTTGAAATCACATATCATCTATGGTCGTACAAGGACAAAATTCTTTTAACCTTAAAAACTAAGATTGACAGAAAAAAACCGATTGTCGATTCTGTTGTGTCTATTTGGGATAAAAGCGCTCAAATTCACGAAAGAGAATTACATGAACTTTTTGGAGTAAAATTTAAGGGAAATAATGATCTCACTCCACTTTTTTTGGAAGATTGGAATGATCTCCCACCTTTTAGAAAGGATTTTAATTTAAGAGAATACGTAAGAGATGAATTCTATAACAAAGAAAATGAAAGAGAGAGGCCGTATTATGAATGATGATATGCAACCTATGCCTAAAAATACATATTATGATTTGTATTTTGGCCCTGCTCACCCGGGATCTGGTAACTTTGGAGTTAAATTAAAACTGGATGGAGAAAAAATAAAGTCAGCACGGGCGGATCCTGGCTATTTACACAGAGGTTTTGAAAAATTAATGGAATACCGGATACCAATTCAGAATGCTGTTTTATCTGATAGGCTCTGTGTCCTTGAACCATTAAATTGGAATTTAGTTCATGCGGAAGCTGTAGATGAACTAATGGATATTGAAGTTCCAGAAAGAGCAAAATATATAAGAGTTATAATGGCAGAATTATCTAGAATTCAATCTCATATAATTTGGTATGGGGTATTTTCTAAAGGTACTGGTTTTGATACTGGTTTTAAGATGGCATTTGGATATAGAGATTACATACTAGATTTATTTGAAATGATAACAGGCGGCAGGGTTTACCCTGCTGGATACATATGTCCAGGGGGTGTAAGACGAGATTTACCTAGTAATGCAAAGAATAAAATTTTAAAAGTTTTGGATAAAATGAAAGAAATGATAAAACTTATTGAGCTTGAAAATCCAGCTCTAAAGCCAAGAGCAAAAGATGTTGGAATTTTAAGAACAAAAGATGCAATAAGATTGGGTGCTACCGGGCCAGTCTTAAGAGCCTCGGGTATGAACACAGATGTCAGAAAGGATGAACCGTATGAAGTATATGATAAATTAGATTTTGAAGTGCCAGTAAAAAATGAAGGAGATGCATATGCAAGATATCATATTTGTATTCAAGAAATTAAACAGTCAATAAAAATTATAAAACAAGCACTTAAAGAAATTCCAGAGGGCGAAGTGATATTTTCAAAGTTTAAAAAACCTAAACTTAATACTAAAATACCCAAAGGGGAGGTATACGTTAGAAATGAAGTTTCAAGGGGTGAAGCAGCAATATATATGGTTAGTAACGGAGATAAAAAACCGTACAGAGCAAAAGTTAGAGGCCCTGATTTTTTACATATGATACCTGTTTTGGAATACTTGCTAAAAGGTACACAAATTGCAGATGTACCTGCTATTTACTGGAGTTTGAATATATGTCCTGCTGATATGGATAGGTGATAATATGAAACTTGGAATATTACCAAAACTTTTTAAAAATTTGTTTTCAAAACCTATGACAGTAAAATTTCCACATGAATCAATTCCTATTGCTAAAAAGTATAGAGGTGAACATTCATATGATATTGATAAATGCATAGGTTGTGGGCTTTGTGCAAAGATTTGTCCTAATATGGCTATAGAAATGGTAAAAGTGCCAGATGAATACAAAGAAAAATATCCAAAGAAATACCTGAAGATAGACCTGGGAAAATGTTGTTTTTGTGGATTATGCGAAGATATATGTCCAAAAGATGCAATTATACTTTCAAAAAATGTGTTTCTTTCAACCTTTGATAAGAATAATGTTATTATATTACCATTACCAAAAAAAGAAACTGAATAATTTATAAGATGATTTGTGAACAAAAATAAGCTGTCTATATAAAGGATAATTTGTTAAAGAAGGAAGTAAATATATGGATGCAAATAAAAATTCAAAAGTTGCTGTATTTCTTTGCCACTGTGGAGATAACATTGCAGATTCAGTAGACATAAAAAAGTTGAAAAAAGATCTATCAAAAAATAAAGAACTAATTGTAAAAGATCATCTATTTTTATGTTCTGAATCAGGGCAGAATTTAATTTTAGATACTCTAGAAAATGAAAACATAGAAAGGTTAGTAATTGCCAGTTGTTCGCCGAAGCACCATTGGAATATATTCAAAAGTTGTATTCAACAAAAATTGAATCCATATATGTGGGAGATGGCAAATATTAGAGAGCACTGCTCATGGGTTCATTCAGATAAAGAAAAAGCAACCAAAAAAGCAATGGCATTGATCAATGGAGCTATAGCTAAAGTTAAGCACCATAAACCAATAGGAAAAAAAGAAATTTCTATAAATAGAGATGTTCTAGTAATCGGGGCAGGAATAGCTGGGATGCATACTGCACTTGAACTTGCAGATAAAGATTTTCATGTGTATTTAGTGGAAAAAAGCCCTGCTATCGGTGGAAATATGACAAAACTTGGAAGGACTTTTCCTACTGATGATTGTTCTATGTGTACTGAATCGCCTATAATGAATGAGGTTAGTTCTCATCCAAATATTGATATGATGACTCTTTCTGAGGTTGTTGATTTTTCTGGAAGGCCTGGTGAATATACTGCTACAATTAAAACAAATCCGCGTTATGTTGATCCTGATAAATGTACTGGCTGTGGACTGTGTACTGAAAAGTGTCCTGTTTCTATTACTTCAGAATATGAACTTGGATTAAAAAATACAAAAGCAATTCATATTCCATTTGATTCTTGTGTTCCAGAAGTGGCTTTTATAGAAGCTGATTCATGTTTAAAATTAACAAAAAATAAGTGTGGATTATGTGAAAAAGTATGTCCTGCTGATGCAATAAATTATAGTCAAAAACCACAAACAAAAAAATTAACAATTGGTGCTGTGGTGGTAGCTACTGGTTACAAACAGATGGATTTATCAAATACAGAATATAATTTCGAACATCCCGATGTAATAAATGGCTTACAGTTGGAAAGAATGATAACTCCAGCTGGACCTACCAAAGGAAAAATTATTTGCCCAAGTAATAAAAAAGAACCTAAAACAGTAACTTTTATTCAATGTGCAGGTTCCCGAGATCAAAGACATCATGAGTATTGTTCAAACATATGTTGTATGTATTCAGCAAAAAATGCAAAGATTACTAGAGCAAAGATTCCAGATGCAAATATCAATATGTGCTACATTGATATTAGAGCACCTGGAAGAAGATATGAAGAATATTACCGCCTACTTAGACAAAACAACATTAAAATGATGATGGGAAAACCATCAGAAATAATGGAAGATCCAAACGGCAAACTATATTTTGATATATTTGATAAATCAACTAATAAATTATTGCAGATAAATTCTGATTTAATTGTTCTAGCAACAGCGTTGGAACCATCTGATGGTACGAAAAAAATGACAGAGTTACTTAATTTACCATATGGTCTAGATAATTTTATATCACCTTTGCATGTAAAAATTGCTCCAGTTGATACAACTGTTGAAGGTATATATGTAGCTGGAACAGCTGAAGCACCAAAATCAATTCAGGATTGTATAACTGATGCATCTAGTGCGGCAAGTAGGATTGCAACACTTTTAAAAAGCAATAAATCAGTTATTGATTTAACCACTGCTGAGATTAATTTAGATAAATGTACAGAATGCGGGAAATGTATAGAGGCCTGCAATTATTCAGCGATAACAAAGGATTATGAAATAATTGATATGGCATGTAGAGGATGTGGAAAATGTGTATCTGTTTGCCCCGAAGAAGCAATTCAGATTAGAAATCTTACTAATGATCAACTTAGAAGTCAAATAGATGGAATCTTATCAGTTGAACCAGATTCTATAATTGCTTATACATCAGAAACATGTGGGTATAATGCAGCAGATATAGCGGGTGTCTCTAGATTAGAGTATCCTAGTGATGTAAAAATTGTAAAAGTTCCTTGTGTTGGTAGATTAAGTGTTAATGATTTGTTATATCCTTTTGAAAAAGGAGCTAAAAGAGTGATGGTTGTAGCATGTCCTGAAGGTTTGTGTCATTATATTGATGGTACTGAGACAGCAGAAAAAGCAGTTGAAAAAGCCAAAAAAATACTTGATGAAAAGAAGATAGGCAGTGAAAAACTGCGTTTTGTTCCTATTGTATCGCCGGATGGACCAAAATTCCAAAAAATTTGCACAGAAGAATCTGAAAAACTAAGGGAGGATAGTTAAATGAGCGATGGAATAGTAGACCTTTTTAATATGTCAAAACCTGAAAAAAAGAAATATAAAGATTTAGAAAAAGCGCTTTCAATAATTGGTATAGAATCACCAAATATTTGTTATCAGTGTTCAAAATGTACCTCTGGCTGTGAGGCTATGAAATTACTTGAACTTGAACCGCATTCTATAATGGCTTCTGCAAAAGATGGTTTTATAGATGAAATTATGCATTCAGATGAAATCTGGGATTGTGTCAGCTGCTATAAATGTGTTGAGAGATGTCCTCAGAAAATGAGCCCTGTCGATTTGATGTACATAATTAAAAACTGGTGTGTCTCATCTGGAAAACAACTGCCTGGTGATTACCAAAAGTTATTACAAAATATTTTATTAACAGGTTATACACAAAATCCTTTGGATGTTAATGATAAAAAAAATAAAAGTTGGAACAGAAAAACTTTGGGCCTGCCTGAATTAAAAAATCCTAAAGATCAAGAAAAATTTACAAAAATTATTTCAGAGCTTGCAATGGAGGGACTTAAATGAAAGAACTAGGTTTGTATCTTGGTTGTACCATTCCAACAGAACAATATGGATATGAAATGAGCATAAGAGAAATAATGCCAGATTTTGATATAAAACTAGTTGATCTAGAAAATGTATCCTGTTGCGGTGCTCCACTTAGAAGTATAAATCTTATGATGCAGATGTATCTCTCTGCTAGAAACATCGCTATATGTGAATCAAAAAATTTAGATATATATGCGCCTTGTTCACAGTGTCATCTTTCCCTTACTGAGACTATACATCGTTTGAAAAATTCTGATAAACTGAATGGAAAAATTGTAAATAAATTAAAAGAAGATGAGGGATTGAAATATACAGGTAATCTAAATGTTTATCATACTTTGGATTTACTATATGACGAGATAGGTCTTGATAAAATCAAAAAAAAGATTGAAAAATCTATAGATTGGAATATAGCATGCCATTATGGATGTCAAACAGTCAGATATAGTGATATTAAAAGACCTGACAAAGCAGAGCATCCAGATAAAATGGAAAAAATAATCAAAGCGATTGGTGGAAAAACTAAAGACTATTCTGAAAAACTTAACTGTTGTGGTGCACCATTAATGATTACACATAAAGAATCAGCTTTAACTAAAGCTGGTGAAAAAATTAAAGCAATTCAAAATAGAAACTTTGATGCAGTTGCTATAGTTTGTCCTTTTGGTGGAAGAATGCTTGATTCAAAACAAAAAAAAGCAGCAGAAACAATAGGTGAAAAACTAAATATTCCTGTGTTTTATTTAACTCAGCTGATTGGCTTAGCTATGAATAAAGATGAAAATAAACTAGGCCTAAACCTTAATTTAAGTTCTGAAAAAATCCGGGGTTAATAATAGTTCTTTAAATTTGATATAAAGGCTTAAATATGGCAAGAATTGAACCATTTGAAAAATACCACAAGGAATATGACAACTGGTTTATTAGAAATAAAGAGATATATAAAGCAGAGCTTAAAGCAATAAAACCTTTTATTCCCAAAAATAAAAAGGGCATAGAAATAGGTGTTGGATCAGCAAGATTTGCTAAGCCTTTAGGAATAAAGATTGGTGTTGAACCTTCTAAGAAAATAGCAGATATAGCAAGAAATAGAGGAATCAAGGTTTATGAATCGATAGCTGAAAAACTGCCATTTTCGGACGAAAAATTCGATTTTGCTTTAATTGTTACTACCATCTGTTTTGTAGATGATATTCTAAAAACATTTCAAGAAGCATATAGAGTTATTAAAAATAATGGTTTTATACTAATTGGATTTATAGACAAAGATAGTTATTTAGGAAAGAAATATCAAACAAAAAAATCAATTAGTAAGTTTTACAGTTATGCTACTTTTTATTCTACATTAGAGACATTGGATTATTTAAAAAAAGCAGGTTTTTCTAATTTCTCAATAAGACAAACAGTTTTTCCAGAGAGAAGATATGACCTTAGCCATATAGAAAACGGATATGGGAAAGGTAGTTTTGTGGTTATAAAAGGAATTAAATTAAAAAACCAAAATTGAGATGAATAATTATGTATGAAGAAGAAAAAATGATTGCCTATGGCCCAGTTCCCTCCAGGCGTCTGGGTAAAAGCTTAGGTATAAATAATATTCCACCAAAGATTTGTACATATTCTTGTGTTTATTGTCAACTTGGACGAACGCTAAATATGCAAGTCGACCGAAAAAAATTTTACAATCCCGAAAAGTTAGCTGAATCTGTTAAAAAAAAGGTAAAACAAGCAAGGAAAAATAATGAAGTTATTGATTATCTTACTTTTGTCCCTGATGGCGAGCCTACTCTAGACATAAATCTTGGTAAAGAAATTGAATTAGTAAAATCACTAGGAATTAAAATAGCTGTTATCACAAATTCTTCTTTAATATGGAAAGAAGATGTTAGAGAAGAATTGTCTAATGCTGATTGGGTTTCATTAAAAATTGATGCGGTTTCTAGAGATATATGGAAAAAAATTAATAGGCCTGGTGCTTTGAATTTTGAAGAAATATTAAATGGAATACAATTTTTCTCAGATTTTTTCAATGGCAAATTAGCCACTGAAACAATGCTTATAGATGGGATCAATGATAAAAAACAAGAATTGGAAAACATCTCAGATTTCATCACTGAATTAAATGTAAATGAAAGCTATATTTCTATACCAACAAGGCCACCTGCAGAAAAATGGGTTAAAGCAGCATCTGAAGAAAAAATTAACAAAGCCTTTCAAATCTTTAAAGAAAAAGGAATTAATGTAGAATATCTTATAGGATATGAAGGAAATGCTTTTGCTCATACTGGAAAGGTTGAAGAGGATATTTTAAGTATAACATCGGTTCATCCTATGAAAAAAGAAGCGGTTTTAGAATTCTTAAGAAAAGATGCTTCTAGTTGGAAAGTAATTGAAAAATTACTTTCTGAAGAAAAACTTGTTGAATTAGAATACAAAGATGATAAATTCTATATGAGAAAATTAGAATAAAAGATTAATTAAGGTTCTATGAGTCTTTAGGGTTTGTTGAAATGGTCGAGGAAAAAATAAATAAAAAAGATAATGTAACTATTATTAGCTCTTTTGAAAAAGCAGTGAAGGGTTTTTTGAAAGTATCACCTGTAATATTTGGTGTAATCTTACTTATTGGATTATTTAAAATATTTGTTCCACCTAAACTGATTTCAACTGTGTTTACTGGAGAATTATTTAGAGACACATTTATAGGATCTATTGTGGGCAGTATCTCAGCAGGAAATCCTATAACTAGCTATATTATAGGTGGTGAACTTTTAAAAGAAGGTGTAAGTCTTTTTGCAGTGGCCTCTTTTATTACTGCATGGGTTACAGTTGGTATTATTCAAATCCCAGCTGAAGCATCTATTTTAGGAAAAAGATTTTCTCTTTTGCGAAACGGATTAGGTTTTCTATTTTCAATAATTGTTGCAATAGCAACTGTATTAACACTTAAGGTTATAATATGAATTCAAAAAAAGAAAAAAACAATAAAAATTTGTATTTTTCAATATCTTTTCTTTTCATAGTTATAATCTTATATATTATCCTTTTTTTTCTAAAACCCGATAAAACAATAGATGCAATTATTTCTAGCTGGAATATTTTTCTAAATATTATCACCGTACTTATCTTAGTTATTTTCCTAATTGGTATTTCAAACTATTTTTTAAAACCAAAAAAAGTTTCTAAATACCTTGGTAAAAAATCTGGTTTTAAAGGATGGATGTTATCTGCTTTGTTTGGGATTTTAAGCCATGGACCAATTTATGTGTGGTATCCATTATTGAAAGATTTGAAAAAAAATGGTATGAGAACTGGACTTGTGGTTGTTTTTTTGTATAATCGAGCTATTAAAATTCCACTATTGCCTATTATGATTTTATATTTTGGCATATTTTTTGTATGCATTCTTTGTATATATCTTATAATCGCATCGATTATTCAAGGAAAAATTATAGAATTAATAGAGGATAAATACGTTTTAATGAGGAGTGATAAGTGATTGAAATAGTTCTGCCGATACTAAGCCATGCGGTTATGATAACAATATTTGTTTTTACAATGATGCTACTTCTCGATTATTTCAATGTTTTAACCAAAGGTAAAATGCAAAAAGCAGTTAGAGGTGGTAGAAAAAGACAATATCTGGTATCATCTTTTCTTGGTTCAACACCAGGCTGTCTTGGTGCCTTTATGAATGTTTCTTTTTATGTTCATGGTCTTATATCTTTTGGAGCAATAGTTGGCGGTATGATTGCTACAAGTGGAGATGAAGCATTTGTAATGCTTTCACTTTTTCCAAAGGAGGCTTTAGTTCTTTTTGTCTTGCTTTTTGTTTTAGGAATTATCGGATCTTTTTTAGCTGATAAAGCAGCGTCTTTTTTCGGAATTGTTCCCTGTTCTGAATGTAAACTACAAAAAGTTCATATGGATGAAGAATGTCATTGTTTTGAACCAACTGTATTAAAAAAATTTCCAAAACTAACCATTTATAGATATGCAACTATTACATTTCTTGTTGTATTAATCTCTATTATTGGCTTTGGTATTGTCGGACCACAAATATGGAACTGGCAGAGAGTTACTCTTTTTATTTTGCTTATAGTTACTTTGTTTATTGTTTCTACTGTCCCGGATCACTATTTAAAAGAGCATATTTGGAATCATATAATTAAAAAACACTTGTGGAAAGTATTTTTATGGACATTTTTTGCCTTACTTTTTATAGGCGTTGGTACACAATACTGGAATTTAGAAGGATTTGTCTCAAATAATTTAACCTGGGTTCTTTTAATTAGTGCCATTGTTGGCCTTATTCCTGAGTCTGGGCCTCATATGGTATTTGTAATGATGTTTGCATCGGGTATGGTTCCTTTCTCTGTTTTGTTGACTAGCTCAATTGTACAAGATGGTCATGGTATGCTTCCTTTGTTTTCATATGCTATTAAGGATTCAGTTTTTATAAAAATATTCAATCTTGTGTTTGCTTTAGTGATAGGTTCTATCTTATTTGTTTTAGGTTTTTGATATGTTTTTGGATAAATATACTAGAACAAGTATATGAGTTGTGATAAGACCATGTATGATAAATGTTAAAATCATAATTTGATTTCAATATGTGACGTCATATAAACGCCCACATCGGGATTAGAATATTGGATTTACTAGCGTTTTATTTTTTTCTTATCTATTGGATTAATATTATTTTTTGTTTCTTCGAATTGCTTTGTGATTGTCAAAAGATGCGGGGGAAGCGATTTGAGCATAAACTTAATGACAAAAAACAGTTTCCTACCCCGTTGGATTAAAAGGATATAATTGTTAAAGAAGTTTTTTATATTTATAAAAATTAAAATTAAATTAATGAAACTAGGGAAAATTCTAACTCTATCAATCACATTGATAATGATAATAACGCCTATCATGCAAGATTCATCTAAAGCAGTTGAAATTTCTTCAAAAACAAATAACTCATCAACACCAGATAGCCAGGTCATAGAAGATATCCCATATGTTGGAGGTATATGCTCATGGGCCACCGAAACAATGATACTCAAACACTATAAAATAAACACCTCAATGAATGAATTGTTCTATGTTAGTGGCTCAGCATATTGCAGTGCAAGTTATTCATCTCTAAGATCCCTACAAGAAATCCCTATAAAACATACATGCTGTCCTGGTCTCTTCCTAGGATCTTTTGATTACAAATATTATGAATCGTTATATGGCATGTCAATATTCTCTTGGCAACCAGAAAAAACATTTAATACTATAAAAAGCTGGAATGAATATTGGTCCAAAATCAAATATCATATTTCAAATGATACACCTTTAGGAGTTATGATTGACCCATGTGCTTGGCCAATCTATAAATCCGTTCAAAATTGGACAAGAACACCATTTTTTAAACGTGGAGGGCATCAAATTTTAATTGTTGGTTACAACGAAAAAAATGATACAATTTGCTTTCAAGACCCTCAGGCGTCATACTATAATCTCTCAGATAAAAAAGGTTATCTCTGGGAAGATTTGGATACTTTTAGAATAGCAGTTAGAAGATTAAAATATGTTAAAGAACCAGGTTGTTACAGTTACTTCCTATTCGGACTTGAAAAAGTCAATGAATCATATCCGAAAAAAACAATAATTGAAAAGGCTTATAAAAGAAACATTGAAAAAATGAAAGGAAATCAATCACTTTATGAAGAAATGGGTCTAAATTTCCAAAACTACGGCATAAACTCAATAAAAACCTTGAAGAAAGAATTCCTAAGACTTAATAAAACAATACCCTTGGCATTATACTGTCTTAAAAAAGGCATATTACAAAGATTTTTCTCCGGGGGAAATGTTTACCATAACTTTTGGAGCACCTCTCATTTCAATTATGAAATAAAACATAAAGTTTCTCAATATCTTCTGGAAAATCAGAATATTTCACCCATATGTAAACACGATGGTGAATTACTAAAAAATGAATCTAAATGCTGGAAGGATATTAATATACTTGTAACAGAATTAAACGAGATACACAAGAATAATGGTTTATTTAAATCAATGCTTCTTTCAAAACCTCTAATAAATGAAATAGTTACTTTATTAGATTGTATAGTATCTATCGAACAAGCCATTATTAATGGTTCATTATTAGATTAATTTGATTAATTAACCTTATAATCAAAAAAATCTTTTCTTACGCATAAATTTCAAAACGTAACAATTATAATAAAAATTTATGCAATGAGAAGGGATTTGAATCGATTATATCAATAAAATTTTATTTTACTTTAACGCACAACAAATACCATATCCATATTAATATAAAATAAAATCACAAAACAATTTTTTCTATTTTAACATTAGAAAAACCATTATTATTTAGTTATTTTTATATTTTTATGCCCACATCGGGATTAGAATATTGGATTTACTAGTGTTTTATTTTTTTCTTATCTGTTGGAGTGATATTAATTTTTGATTCTTCGAATTTTTATTCTAAAATATTTTTTAAAGTTTTTTACAAATGCTTTATTTTTATACCCAAAACTTTATAAATATAGAAGTTGACTATTATTATAAATAAAATAGAATAAAAGTGATAAAAATGAAAAGAAAAATAACTTGACATTGTCACATTAGATTTTTAAACATCTATACACCTTTCCATTTGTGGATGGGATGTACAAATGAAGTTTTCATTATCCGTGAAGGATATA
>CAZFFN010000155.1:0-4548 GCA_964518165.1 uncultured Thermoplasmatales archaeon | reverse complement strand
TCCTCTTGTAAACTGAATGATTAGTTCTTTTTTGTTCATCGTGCATCCCAGATAATGGAATGCAAAAACAAGTTAAGAAATAATCGAGTCATCTACTGTATTTATTTTTATAATATAATAAAGGTCAGATTCAAAATTCGTTTAATTAGTATTTTAAAATGAAAGTAGTATCATACCTAATGAACTTGATTTCTTGAAGGTCAATCCTTTTTTCTAATAATTTTAAAAAAAATGGATACATTATGAATATTGCTTTATGAGCCGGATAAGAAACTACAGGTAATTTTTTTTATTGTATTTCAAAGTGAAAAAAGATGGATAAGAAGTATTAGTCGATGTTTGAAAACAATCGATGCCCAACTGTTTCTCAATCTTGATTACGCAATAAGATATGCAACCAAAAAAATTATTTCAAAGATCATAATTTATAATCAAAGAAAACCACATCAAACCTTGTCTATTAACTAGAAAATAAATCTTCTCTCGAAAAAATTTAACCTTTTGGAAATGATTATGTGTTGAAAACTTAAATAATGATTTGAATCAATTTGTTCATAAAGACTTATTTTGCAAATGATTAAAATGAAATAAAAACATATGGGCAATGTATGTAAATCGTTGAATTCATTATTTAGAGGCAATAACCACTACCAATTCACAATTTTTATCTACCTTTCCATTGCCGGTATACACAGCCAACATATGTATGTATTGTATTATTATGTTTTTTTCTCAATTTTAATGTAAAAACTGATTATAAAAGTAATCTTTGGAAAACTTCATTAGTAGACTAAATTTTGAATTAACCCCTGAAAAAATTAAATAGTTTTAATTTTATTCCTCTTTTATCAAGAACATTCTGAGTCCTGCTTTAACAAAACAGAAATCAATTTTTTTAATTGCCTTGAAGAATTGACGAAAAAGATACTTTGGATTAAAATAAAATCTTTTATTAGCATATAAACAAAAATTATTTAATTCCTCTTTTGAAAATAAACTTAGATTTCTTCTTGAGTCAGCATCAACAATATATTCTTCTAAAGATATCTTACCTTCTTTGACTGCTTTTTCCCACAAAGGTGCCCCCCTGTAATAACCCAATGTTAGAAAATGTGCAATGTCTAGGGGCAAATCACACGCAAAATTTATTGTCTGTTCAATAGCCTCCTTTGTTTCCATAGGAGCTCCAAAAATAAAACTACCTGAGGTTATAAAACCCATATTATGACTTAGATTGACAGCATAACGAATTTGATTTGGAGTTATTTTCTTGTTATAGAAATCAAGTATTTTTTGATTTGCTGATTCGATTCCAAATGCAATAAATTTTACTCCTGCCCGTTTCATTTTTTTATAAAGTGCGGGATGTGCTGAATCTACTCTTGCAGCCATTATCCAAAAATGTAAATTCAATTTATTCTCTATTATTTCATCCATAATTTTAGATACACGTTTTTTATTTGCTAGAAAATTATTATCAACTATAATTACCGTTTTAAATCCTTGATGCTTAATTTCCTTTAATTCATCAATAACATTTTTAACAGATCTTTCACGATACTTTGGATTTATGGCATTATAGCTGCAAAACTTACAGTTATATGGGCATCCTCTCGTAGTAATTATTGCAGTTGTTTTACCTTTAGTCATCTTTTGCCCTAAAGTAAAGCCATAATCATATTTTTCAACTAGTTTTCTAGAAGGAAAATCAATGTTATCTAAATTTTTGATAAATTCCAAATCATCTGTTTTATTAATTTTTCCTGTATCGTCCAAATAATATATGCCGGGCACTTCAGAAATTTCTCTCGTATTGTTAAAGTATTCAATAATGGGCAAAATGTTTTGTTCGGACTCCCATCGCACACAAATATCTGCTTTAAAATCTTGCAAAGCTCTTTTTGGATCTAAGGCACAATGGGGCCCTCCAATCAGCAAGGGTCTTTTTTTCTTGATTTTTGTAATGAATTTTGCTAATTCTTTTGTTTTTTCAAATGAACTTGTAATGATTGTCATTCCGATAATGTCGGACCAGAAAACTAATTTTCTTAATTTTTTAATTTTCACCTCTTCAGCGGTAAAATCTAAAACTTTAATATTGTGATTATTTTTCTCTAATATTTTAGAAAGATATAAGATACCTAATGGTGGAGAATAAGGATTTACCGGAAAAGTTTTTTTATCTGCAATCCTAAATCCTCTACCTGGCGGAAAAATAAATAAAATATTCATTTTACTTCACTTTCTAAATATTAAAATCATTTTTATAGTATCTTCTAAACGTAATATTTGTTCCTATAGGTAACATAGCACCAATTCTTCTAACAGTTGTTAAAATCCTAGTATTTCTCCTGATTATATTATACCATGAGTAAAACTCTTTAGCAACTTTTTTTGTACCATTAATTAGTTCTTCAAGAATCATGTTTTTTGGTTCAAAAACAACATCAACTTGATTGTATTTACTCCAGTATTTTGTAAATATATGTCCTTCTTTTTCAAGTCTTTCAGATAGTGGTGTACCGGGATATGGTGTTAAAATATTGATTTCAAGTACGTCTATTTCAAGTTCATTTATTTTTTTAAGAGTTGCATCAAAAACATCTGTTGTATCTTCATCAAAACCAAATATTATTCCTCCTTGGATGGACATGCCGTGTTTATGAACACGATCTATCCTTTTTTTGAAATTTTCAACCTTGTTATGTGTTTTTTTAACGCCATTTAACGCTGCTTGGCTAACCGTTTCAAAACCTACAAACCCTTCTACATAGCCTGATTTTCGAGCAAGAAATAGAAATTCTCCGTCAACTTTCAAAAGTACATTTGTTGTACCATTTGAAACCCAGCTTTTATTAATCTTGTTTTTTATCATTTCTTTAAAAATTTTTTTTGCATATTTTGGATTTGCATTAAGATGCAGATCATGAATCGTCAAAAGATTATTTTGCATCTGCTTTATTTCTTCTATTACATTTTTTATTGGTCTTTGTTTAATGCCATGTTGACAAAAACTAGCAATTGCACAAAACTCATATCTATTAGGACAACCACGAGTTGTCTGAACAGAACCAATAATAGGATTATGTCTAATGAGATCTCTATCAATAGGTGGGATGTCCCCTGCTTTATAATTTGGATTTTTCTCATAAATTCTTTTAAGTTTGCCTTTTTCAAAATCATCAAGTAATCTAGGCCAGTTTGCTTCTGCCATTCCTATGACAATACTATTTGTATGTTCTATTGATTCCTCAGGCATAGCCGTAGGACGAAAACCACCAAGTACAACTATTTTACCACGACGTCTTAATTCATAAGCAATTTCATAAACGTGAGGTTCAGTCATTGTATAACAAGTAACGCCTATAATATCTGCATCTGTGTTAAAATTAATTGTATAATAGTTTTCGTTGACAAATTCAACATCATATTTTTTTGGAGTAATATCCGCCACATGAGGAAATGTAATAATAGGATAACCAAAAAGGATTGAAGCCCATGAACTCTTATCATTTACAGTAGTTGCTCCATGTTCTATTCTTGGAAACACGAGTAATATCTTAATGAATATCAAACCCTCCTAATCTAAGCCCGGTGAGTGAAATTAATTTGTAAAGTATTATATTCTTTAATTAATAAGATACTGTTTAATATTTAATTTTTTGTATTCTAACTTGAACATGCTCAATATTGTGGGGTAATGGAATATATTTCTTTAAATATTCCGTAAAATTCCTGTAGTTGATTTGCATTCATTATCAATTGATCTGGGATGCATGCGCTAATGATATGGGTGGGTAAAAACCGGGTAGTTGGATGGTGGAATCGATGAAGAGTCCACAAGAAATCCGTTCTTTTAATCCTGATGAATTTGATTTTGATAATAAAGAACACGTGAAAACATTGATTTTGAAATTGCTTAATGTTATTGAACTGCAAGCAAAGGAAATTGAACAGTTGAAACAAGAGAATCAACAATTAAAAGATAAAAATCAAAAATTGAAAGGTGAGAAAGGAAAACCGGATATCAGACCAAATGTTCCACGGTCTGCTACACCGCCAGGTGTCCGGAAGAAAACAAAGAAATGGAAGAAAAAGAAGAAGAAAAAACAGGTTACCATTGATCGCGTTGAAACATATGAAGAATCAATTCATACAAAGCCGTTGGTCACCTATTTGAAAAATGGATTAGGTAGTTGATATACCTGTGTGTTGCATCCTGGTGTGCCACCAACAAATAGTCTTGGTGAACAAGCTATACGTGAACATGTGATCATGCGGAAGATTATAGGGGCTTTTCGCTCTGAGAAAGGATCTGAGTATTATCAGTATATTGCCTCCATGTTTGCAACATGGAGGTTCCAAGGAAAAAACATCATGGAAGAATTAGAAAAACTGTTACGAAAAGAACTCTGCTTATCCTAAGCTAAACAAATACATTTCTTAATTCAAAAGTTACAAAAAACTATGAAATTAAATTCGAATCTTTTGATGAAGATAACGTAAAAGAATTTTTATGTGAAAAACATCAATTTAGTGAAAAACGTG
>CAZFFN010000154.1:0-6132 GCA_964518165.1 uncultured Thermoplasmatales archaeon | reverse complement strand
TTCTCCTTAATCCTTCTCCTTAATCCTTAATCCTTCTACTTAATCCTTCTCCTTAATAAAAAGCTGCAAAATTCGGGTTTCATATTTTTAATTAAAACTAAGATATTTTAATACAAATTAAATAAATCTAATTTAAAATAAGGCCTTAATGTAAATTAAATAAAATAAATATTAACTAAGATATTTTAATACAAATTAAATAAATATAGTTTATATTAGATAAATATTAATCTTCATATCTTGCTTATATGAAACGAAATTTTTTTATTAATATTATATATAAGGCTAAATTTTTTTATTTAATACGGGCTAAATTTGAAACCGGTATGAAATATTTTAATTTTATTAATAATATTAATAACTTATAAAAAAGCTAATGATTTCAATAGGTTATAAATTATTAATATTATTATATTAATTTTATTAATAATAATATTAATAATTTATAAAAAAGCCAATGATTTCAATAGGTTATAAGTTATTAATATTATATTATAATAATAAAATATTATAACTAAAATATAAGCTAATAATTTCAATAGGTTATAACTATTTTATAACTAATTAAAATCATTAGATATTTTTTTATATAAAAAATTTACTTTCAGTTGTTTTTATAATATAATATATAGAAGAATGTTCGTTTATATTTGAATTTTTAGATTATTTAATGTAAGCTAAAAAATCTTAATTTTAATTAAGATTAAAAATCTTAATGCAAATTAAATAATTTGAATTTAAATTAAATGACATTTGTTTGAATTAAGATATCTTAATTCAGATTAGTTCATTGAAAATTGAGAACAGAAAAAATTAAAACTTTGTTTAGAAAATTTTTTCTGAAACTATGTTTTGTTAATTTGAATTAAGCTAATTTAATTCAAGTTAAGTTTTTTTTAACTAAGACTATGGAGTTTATCATGACAAGCAAAGAAAACAAAAACAATGTTCAGGAAAGTAAAAACAATGTTCAGACTACTAAGTCAGCATTAGACAAAGCTAATATCAAAATCAATGATATTAGCCTTCACAATGGAAGTTTTAAATTTAGCTTTACTGGGCCTAACTTTGATTACAATTGTCTTTTTAAGAATTCTTTAAAGGGAATTGCAAGTGAAGATTCTATAATTGATGGCAAGAAGTTCAAAGTTGGCATTAAGAAATTCTGTGAACTTGCTAAACTTCCTGAAGAAGTAGCTAAAGAACTTCTAATGACAAGAAACAATGTCTTAAAGTCAATTAGAGGTGATGAATCAAATGTTGACAAAATTGAATTTGAGATTTCAGAATTAGAAAGTAAACTTGAAGTTGCAAAACAGAAAGTTGAAAAAATGACTGCTAAAATTGAAGAAAAGAAGTTTGAACTTGAAAAAGTTAAACAATTTGAAGAAGAAAACAAAATTGACACTAAGGAACTTCAAAAGAGAGCTAAAGAAACTAAAATTGAAGCTTTGAAAAAAGAACTTGAATCTTTGACTTCTTAAGCTAACAAAAGGCCAATCTTAATTGATTGGCCTTTTTTTTTACTTAAATTTATTAAACTTAATTAACGTTAAATATTTTACAATTAAAAAGAAAACTTTTAAAAGTAAAAAATACATTTTCTTTAATTTATACTACAAATCTTGGCTTTATATGTTAGAAAACTTTAACTTAAATTTTGGTAAAAAATACATTTTCTTTAATTTATACTACAAATTCTATCTTGTTTCGCCCGAAAATTTTTTTAACTTTTAATTTTTTTATACGATAGCATTTACAGCTGTAAATACTGGACTTTTTTTCGATTTACTATTTAACTTTCATAATAATAACTTTTAAAATTTTTAATATCAATTAATATAAACTTTTTAATTAAAAGACTTGTATGACTACAGCTCCTTATTCTTTACTCAGGCAATAAAAAAATATAATTAGTATCTATATTAAGGCCTATAAAATCTGTTATCTGAGTTTGAAGCACGAAATTCGAATTAGTTACTTTTTAATTACCTTTTAAAGTAAACCTTTTCATTTTAAAACAGCTGTAAAAAATCTTTTAAAAAAGTTATCTTTTTTATTTACTTTAGCAAAAAAATTTGTTATAATATATTATGACAATTTGATTTTTTAATTGTCATAAGTTATTTAAAAAGCATTTTTTAAATAACAGCTCATTGACAACTGAGTAAAAGAATGAATTTTAAAATGAGTTACAAACCAAGAGAGGGTAACTATGAAGAACATAATAAAAATGACAACGATAGTTTTAATTGTAATGCTTGTAACAATTAACTTAACAAGTGAAGAGCATCAAGATATAAAAGATAGACATTACCCATTTAGCAGTCAAAAAGAAGAAGATTTGTATTATGAGTGTGAAGCTGCAATAAGTCATGATTATAATCATCCAGTTGTAATAGACTTTTTAGATGAATTTTGTGGCCATATAGCTTGGGCACTTGTTGAAGATGAAACTTATACTGAAGAAGATTTTGAAGAAGATATTGAAATAATAATGTCTACTATGAGCAAATAATTTTTTAATAACTTTTTTTAATAACTTTTTTTAAATTGTTTGTAGCTCATTTTAAAGTTCATTCCTTTATTAACTTTAGGTTGGAGAAAATTATGAAACCATTAGAAATTACTAACTTAGAAAGAAATTATGAATCACTTATTTGTGACAACTGTGGTAAAAAAATTAAAGATGAAAGAAGTGCATTACACAGCGACATTTTTGGTGGCTGGTTTTGCTCTTCTGGGTGCGTAGAAGAGTATGAAGAAGAAACAAAAGAACTAATTCAGGAGGGTGTATTATGAGTATGTGTTATTACTGCCCAGTTTGTAGTCAAAGATTTGAACATGAAGAAGTAGAAGAACATGGTACTACTCAATATTGTTCAAACTGTTGTCAAAAGGTAAATTTGATTACTGAACATGAATATCAAGAAGAAAATGAAGGGGGCTATGATGAGTGATAAAGAAAAATACACTATTATTGAAGCTATTAAAGATATAATAGCTGTACTAATAATAGCTACCTTACTAATACTCGCTCTAATAATTCTATAAACTACCAATATAGCATATCTTATAAGTTTACAAATTCTACAAACTTTAGTTAGTTTTGTCGGTTAAAATTATTTTGGATTTTCTGAATTATGAATACCTTGCTTAAATTTGTCATAAGTACTTGAACCACTGGTGTTTACTATTGAACCTACGTAAACTAAAGCTTTACCGATTTTCTTTAATAAAGTAGTTTCATTTTGATGTATGCCTAATAGCATATTTACTTGTGTTCTTTTATTTGGTGGAAGATGTTTTTCAAAAAACATTAATTGTCTGTATAACTTTATTCCTTCTTCATTTAAAAAATTCTGTGCTTGTCTAATAGGCGCCCTTGCTTTTTGTAACGATAATTTGTTGTCCATTTTTAACCTACTTTTTTAATGTTATTAATTTATTTCTTCGAAACAAAATTTATCTTTCCAAACAAGAATGTTTGAGTCATCTCTAATTCTATAACTTAATGCGTCTTCTTCTTTAGTAAAATAAATTTTTCCTTTTGTTAAACCTTTAAAATTACTCGCTGTACAAATTAATTTTTTCATTTCAATAATTATATAACTTTTAAAGCTATAATCATTTCTTCAATATCTATATAACTACCTTGAAACGAAATAGCATCTACCATCGCTATTAATACCAACTCAGCGTCTAAATCTTTAAGCACATTTTCTAATTCTACATTAAAATTTTCAGAAGGATTAGTATCATCATAGTTAACTATTCTCATGTACATGTCTTGTTGCGCTTCTTTACACTCTTGCAAAGCAGTATAATACAAGTGATTATATTGACGCATATAAGTGCAAAAATTAAGAAATTTCTTATTAATAGCTAAAAACGCTTTATATTCAAGTTGTTCTTTGTGTTTCAACCAATCTATTTTTTCTGGTTTTACATTTTTTTCTAGTTTTACATTTTTTTCTGGTTTTACATTTTTTTCGTTCATAGCTTACTCCTAATTGTTAAATTCTTTATTATATGCTTCTAAAAGCTCCATTAGTCTTAAACTTGTATCATCTTTATCTTCGTTTAACTTTTTTCGTAAAATATCAATATTAATGGGTTTTTTACCTTTATTGTATTCAAGAATGTGTTCAATAATCTCGCAATCAACAGTTGTAAGAATGATTGGTACATCTAAACTACAACAGCAGATATTACCATCACAGTTAATAATATCTTTTTTGATGGACTCTACCGAATCAAGTATGTTCATCCTGATGCATCTTGGTAATCTTAAATCAGAAGCCAATCTTACCGCTTTAAGATAAATACTGTTAGAGTACTTATCAATCTTCAATTCAATCTGCTGTACATAGTCTTTCTTTCTGTCATTCATAATAACCTCCAATTAATTACAATCATTACACAACGTATTGTAACTTATAAGTTTGTTACAATTAATGCACCTAATAACTGGAACATTTTTAAATTCATTTACAATAGTGTAATACTCTTCACTTCTTGAGTTTACTGGCTCATTTTTTTCTAATAAGCTGTTAACATCTTTGTCTGAATTAATGTACTTTTCAAATTCTTCTTTAGTAAGTTCAAATTCATGAAAACTTACTGTTGTAACATTAATTTTAAAATTTTTTTCTTTAGTCATGGTTAACCTTCCTTTCATAGTAATTAAAAAAACTTAGTTCAATATGAACTATTCTTATATATTATATAATAAAATTTTTACTTTGTAAATAAAATTTGATACTTTTATTATTTATAACAGCTTTAATAACTAAAATGAACACTTGCTATATTTAATAGGCCTATTATCAATCATATCTAATTTCTTCTTTTTATAGTAAGTGGCTATCACTTCTTTACCGTTGTTTAGTTTCTTTCTTTCTACTACTCTTTTGACAAATTTACTACGGCTATAATATTTTTCTCCCTTTGGGTCGTGTTTGAAATTAACGCCTTTAACCAGCAAGCGGCACGAACCACAAAACTCTTTACCTATATCACTCATAGTACCTCCTACAAATTCGTCATACATTCGTTGGGAAAAACTAATACAAATTTCACCTCTATTCGCTGGGAAAAATCAATACAAATTTCACCTCTGTTTGTTAGGAAAAACCTACTTTTATTAAACTTTCTCACAACATTCCTGATTATTATAAAATCCATTGTTTTTTATTATAAATATTGGCTCCATATTCTCGTCTGAGATTCAAAATTGAGAAGGTCCTAAGCATATATATTAATAAATATTTTTTGTTATTTAAAATGAAAAGACAGTATAATATATTGAAATTATTAAATAAATTTGTTATACAGCTGTAATACCGCTTCATTATTCTAACCCAATTAATTGTTTTATCTTATTTTTTAACTCTTCGTTTTCTTTCTTTTCTAATTGCACTTTACACTTTACACTTTACTGCTTTATAAATAAGATTATATTTTTCAGCAAATAATATTTTTCTTAACATTATATACCTCTTATATATTTTTTCAAAATACTATAAACAATCTTATATACTACTATGCCAGTTAACACCCCTAAAAGAAAATTTTGCATTTATACCTTCGTCCATAGTTTGTGTTTCTTACAGATTAAACAAGGGTAATCTATCTTTGTTGCATTTGCATATTTACAATTGAAACAATTTTTTTCTGCGATAACATTGTTATTATACAAGAATTTTTTAAACTTATTAATTTGATCGTAAAAAGTAGGACTATCAAAACATATCACATGTTCATCGTATTTGGGTCTTGCGTCCATTTCCCATCCATTTAAATACACATGAATACCTAACCCATTAATATGCGGTCTAATGTCAACAAATACATCATGACCTCTTGTTTTAGCTTCACAGCTAATTTCAACTAACTCTTTTAAAATTTCTTCGTTCATACTCATTTTTTCTCTCCTATAAATTCACCTTGCACCTGACTATCGAACTTCTTAGAGTTGCCCTTCATTTTTTGTTCTTCGACTTTATAAACTTCTTTTACCTTTGGACATATTTCTACTTTGTTACCTAAAACATAGAAACATGTAGCCCCTTTATAATAAGAGCATTTTTTACATAAACTAATTGCTTTCATTTTTAAACCTCTTTAAAA
>CAZFFN010000153.1:0-10483 GCA_964518165.1 uncultured Thermoplasmatales archaeon | reverse complement strand
GGCTTTTTCTTCTGTTGGGGCAAGTATGATCTGTGGTGGTCAACCCGCCATCTTTCACGTGAAAGATGGCTGGTAACAGACATTTTTTGCACGTAATTCGCGATTGATGGGTTTGGTAGGTGATTTATGGTTGATTGGGTTTGAGTTATTTTCTTTGTTTTTAAAAAAAGGTTAATGGTTGTTTATTGAAAAGTTAATGATTGTTTATTTTTCTTTCTAAGAAAGAATGAAAATGTGTAGTCCCGAAATTATTTCCCACCCTCAAAAATATTGAGAAAAGAACCCAGATAACTGGGTTAATGAAACTCAATAAACGCAAGATAAACTACCTAATCAACAAGAAAAAACAAGGAGTTTCATCAAAAACCATAGCGCCCCATCTTAAAATAACTAAAAGACGGGTTAACCAGATCTGGAAACAATATCAGATAACAGGAAAAACTCCGGTTATCGGAAAAAAGGCCGGGCGACCCATTGTTCCTCTAAACGAGGAGGAGGAAAAAATTGTGAAACAAGCCTACCTGAGTTATCGTTTTGGAGCACGTATGATTGAACCAATTCTTCGGAAACGATATCATATGAAGATATCTCATAACCGGATCCATAAATACCTATTGAAACTAGGTTATGCTAATGAGAACTATCGTAAAAAAAGACGTCGTCGTTGGGTTAGATATGAACGCAGACATTCTTTGTCTGCGGGTCATATTGATTGGCATGAGAAAGGAATAGATGGTTCTATGGTCTGCGCTATTATTGATGATTCCTCCAGGATGATCCTTGCTGGTGGTGAATACAGTAGACAGAATACAGAGAATAGTAAACTTGTAGTTGATCAGGTGGTAAGGAAATATTGGCATATCTCACCGTTACGTGAGCTTATAATGGATCGCGGTGGTGAGTTTGGAGCTCATCGTACTGATGAGAAAGGAGATTGGGATGGAGAGTTTAAACGTTATCTGGAGGGTTTAGGTATTCATCCTATCCGTATACGTCGTCAGCATCCGCAGACTAATGGTAAGATTGAGAAATGGTTTGATTGCTACAGGGCACATAGAGAGTATTTTAATTCTTTTAATGATTTTATACAATGGTATAATAATCGTCCTCATGGCAGCCTTGATTTTGAACGCTTGCAGACTCCTGAGCAAGCTTTCTGGGAGAGGCTTCCAGAGGGACGTATTTTAGGCATGGCTTTTCAGTATCTCGGGTGGAATGATTTATGAGAAGAAAACCGTTAAATAAAAAGGTGGGAAATAGTTTCAGGACTAGACAAAGAAAGAATGAAAACTTTAGTTGCTATAGACTTGGTTTACATTGGAAGTGCTATCCAATAGTATTTATATTCAATAGATTTTAGATGAGGAAGTTTTGTCATATCAGTCTCATCCATTCTTATCCATTTTTTTTCTGAACACACACCTTCTATCCTCCTCATCCCCTCCATCTGCTCTCAACCTTAAAAAAAATATATAAAAAAATATAAAAACATAAAAAATGGGCCATACATCAAAGAAGAATTAAGACACAAATTATAAATGATTTCATTGATTGTTTACTCAGAAAAATGTGTTTTTTTTATTAACATTTATATTCTGAAGTCGTATTTCTTCATACTGATGGAAATTGTGGTCAGCCTAAATAAAAAAATATATTCCGAGGTGTTTATCTGAATTTTATACCGATACATATAGGTTTAACTAAAGCAGGTTCGACTTTTCTACAGTATTGCGTCTTCCCAAATTTGTTCCCAAACATGCCGTTTAAGGGTGATAGAGGCGTGGGACTCACAAGTGAGCTTGGCCAAGCATTTTTAGATGGTTGGGAGCCCCCCCCTGGAGTATTAATATCTGCGGAAGGTTTTACCGCATCACAATCAATAACATCCAGTAACTGGAAAAATTTCCAAAAATTTTTGAACAGAGCTTACAATTTAAGAACCCCTCCAAAAATACTTTTTGTTATACGTGAACATCAAGAATGGTTGCGATCTGAGTATATTGATAGATTGAAAAAGAATAAAAAACCTGGAGATTTTACGTCATTTCTTAATACATTTTCAGCGAAAGATTTGAGTTGGAGTAACCGGATAGATTTGTTAGAAGAAGCAGGATTTGATTTACTTGTAGTTCTGCAGAATGATATGAAAAAGGATTCTCTTGAGATAAGCCGGATGATTTCTAGTTTTTGGGAAATACCTTATCCTGGAGACAGTTCAATTGTTTCTGCTATGCAAAATCCTCGGATGAGGAAAAACATTAATCCTATAAATCATCTTTCAGTTTCACTGGTAAGATTAATGAGGATGGCGCCAGTAAAATATTTATTATTGACAATTTTAAGAATCATTAACAGGAGTTGTCAAAATAATCGAGAGATACACTTTCGCACTATTGAAGACATTCTTGTGAAATTCTCAAATAGAATACCATTGAAAAATATTAAAAAGAATTTAGTTGTTGAACATGAACAAATAGAAAGGTTGAATATAGAGAAAGATTGGTTGAAAGCAATAGAGAAAGCTACTCGTTTATCGCAATCATAATTCCACATTTTTATTTACAGTTGAATCGTTATTTCCATCTAATTTATATATTTTTACTCTTTGCTAAATTATCTTGTAAACTTTAGTTTTTCTATGTTAATTTATATAGCATAATCTGTTGAAAAATCAGTAAATTATAATACATATTGATTAACCATATCCTTGTTTGTGGAAAATGTATGGAAGTTAGATAATCCAAAATTATCGTAACTGTAAAATAAGCGATTCTCATTTATCTTTAATGATAGATATCTTATGAAAGCAATAATTTTAGCTGCGGGTGAAGGAAAAAGACTGAGGCCGTTTACAAAAGATAAGCCAAAATGTATGGTTTCTTTTCAAGGAAAACCAATTATTGAACATATATTGGATTGTTTATCGAAAAACGCGAAACTACCTGTTGCAGTTGTTGGCGGATATAAACAAGAAAAGTTGAAATGTTTCATCAAAGAACTTTTTAATAATAATCAAATCTTTTTTTATGAAAATCCAGATTTTTTTAAAACTAACATGGTTTATACGCTTTTTTGTGCAAGAGAAGAATTTGATGATGATATTATTATTTCCTATTCAGATATAGTATATGGTCAGGATGTTTTGGATAAATTGATAGAATCTGAAGCAGATATATCTGTAGTGGTTGATAAGAAATGGCGGAAGTTATGGGAAAAGAGGATGAATAATCCTTTATCTGACGCAGAAACACTAAAAATTGGAGATTCCGGCCAAATTGTTGAAATTGGAAAAAAAGCAGAGAGTTATAACGAAATAGAAGGTCAGTATATTGGTTTAATTAAAATTTCAAAAAAAGTGTTAAAAAAGATCAGTGTTTTTTATGATAATTTAGATAAAAATAATCTTTATGATGGGAAAAATTTTGAAAATATATATATGACAACATTTATCCAATTATTAATTGATAATGGTTTTAGGGTCACGCCAGTAGAAATAGATGGCGGTTGGGTAGAAATTGATAGTGTTGAAGATTTAAAAAAATTAAAAGATTATACTATTTAACTATGTAAAGGAGAAATAATTTTGATAATTTGGATAACAGGACTTGCAGGATCCGGGAAAACAACTATTGCTAAACATCTATTCAAAAAAATTAAAGTTTTCCATCCAAATACAATACATCTTGATGGCGATATGATTAGAGATATTCTGGGAAACCGTTATGGGCATGAGATAAAAGATCGGCTTGAAACTGCTTTCATTTATTCAAGACTTTGTAAATGTCTAGCTGAACAGGATAATATTGTAATTATGAGTACCATTTCACTATTTCATAGAATACATGATTTTAATAGAGAGGGCGATATCGATTATTATGAAATATTTTTAGATGTAGATAAAAAAGAACTTATTAAAAGAAATAAAAAAGAATTATATGATAAACAAAGTAAGAATGTTATGGGGGTGCATCAGGAGCCTGAGTTTCCAAAGAATCCTGACTTGGTACTAAAAAATGATTCCATGGAAGATATTGAGAAAAACGTTAATAAAATACTTTTTAACTTACAATTGGAAGGCAATAAACATAGATATTTAGATAAAACGGATTTGAAATTTAGTAAAAAACTTGAGAAAAATGGAAGGGAATAAGTTGTGAAACAGAAATATGATTTTATAAGTAAAGCACAAACATTGAAGTTTCTTTCTGATAAAATTACTACTGCAAAAGTTCTACCTTTAGAAATTGTACGGTATGATGAATGGCATAATGATTCACAGAAAATACTTGATAGATTACAAAATCTACCAACGGAAAGATTAATAATTCGTTCTTCTTCAAAAGGAGAAGATACCATTGATTCGTCAAATGCGGGACGATTCCTAACAGTATTGCATGTTGATAAGAATTGTTTAGATGATATAAGGCATAGTATAGAACAGGTTTTTTCTTCTTATGAAACAAATTCAGTTGATGATGAGGTTTTAGTTCAACCTATGCTTAAAGATTTAACAAGATCGGGAGTGGTTTTTACTTCAGATATTGATACATTGGCGCCTTATTATATCATTAATTATGATGAAGGCGATCATAGCGATACGGTAACAGGTGGGACAACGAATTCATTAAAGACTCATATTGTTTTTAGGGATTCTCCTGCGGAGACTGGAAATAAGTATATTGACTCATTAGTTAAAACATGTAAAGAGTTGGAAGATATTTTTAATAATAGTCATTTGGATGTGGAATTTGGATTTAATAAAAATAATGAATTGTATATTTTTCAGGTTAGACCTATTGTTGTTTCAGGGAAGAAAGATTTAGCTAGATTGAATTTAGAAAAACCATTAAGAAAGATTTATAAAAAATTTATGAAACTTTCTTCACCGCATCCTAATCTACTTGGTAAAAAAACAATTTTTGGTGTTATGCCTGATTGGAATCCTGCAGAAATAATAGGTTTTAGGCCTAAAAGGTTGGCGTTGTCTTTATATAAAGAATTAGTTACGGATAATATTTGGGCGTATCAGCGGGATAATTATGGGTATAGGAATTTAAGATCTCATCCACTTCTTGTATCTTTTCTAGGTGTTCCTTTTATCGACGTGCGTGTTTCATTTAATTCTTTTATCCCAAAAGAGCTTCATGATAGCATCGCTGAAAAACTTTGTAATTTTTATTTAGATAAATTGGAGAATATCCCGTTTTATCATGATAAAGTAGAATTTGAGATTGTGTTTTCTTGTTATTATTTGAACGTATCAGATAAGCTTAAAGAATTGTTAGATTATGGTTTTTCTGAAAATGAAGTAAAGAGAATAGAGTTTTCACTTTTGGAATTAACTAACAGGATAATTGATCCAATTGTTGGATTGTATAAGAAAGATTTAGAAAAAATAAGTATCCTTGAAAAAAAATATGATGATATATTAAATTCAGATTTGGCTATTGTTGATAAGATTTATTGGTTATCTGAAAATTGTAAAAGATATGGGACTTTACCTTTTGCGGGTATTGCTAGAGCTGCATTTGTTGCTGTTCAGTTTTTAAGATCATTTGTTTCATTAGATATTATAACTGAGAAAGAATATGAAACTTTTTTAAAATCAGTAAGCACAGTTAATAAAAAAATGAATATTGATCTGAAAAAATTGGTTAATAAAAAATTATCTCAGGAAGATTTTTTAAAGAAATATGGTCATATTAGACCTGGCACGTATGATATTTTATCATTAAGATATGATGAAAATTTTGATGGATATTTTAATCAGACTGCTGCTCTTCCTGAAGAAGATATTACGGATGATTTTTCCTTTTCTAAAGAGCAACATGAAAAAATTGACAAATTTTTAATAGAAAATGGTATAAAAAGTAATAGTCGTGATTTAATTACTTTTATTAGAGAATCGATTGAGGGGCGGGAATATTCAAAATTTGTTTTTACAAAATCTTTGAGTATGATACTTAAAAAAATTGAGGAATTTGGATTAAATAATGATGTTTTTAGAGAAGATTTGGCTTTTTTAGATTTTCAAGTGGTTAAAAAACTATATGCCTCCTTGAATCATCTTGATATAAAAGAAATATTTATGTCTAATATTAATAAAAATAAAACTTTTTATGAGTTTACTGAGTCTGTTAAATTACCTAGTGTTATACTGAATCCAGATGATATTTATCATTTTTCTTTGTTTGCTGAAGAACCTAATTTTATCACGTTGAAGAAAATTACAGAAAACGTTGTGATGGAATCCGATATACGAAAAAACAAAAAAATTCAAAATAAGATAGTTTTTATAAAATCAGCTGACCCCGGTTATGATTTTCTTTTTTCAAAAGATATTGGTGGTTTGGTCACTCAGTATGGCGGTGCGAATTCACATATGGCGATACGTTGTGCTGAATTGGGTATACCTGCAGTAATTGGTGCTGGTGAGAAGAATTTCAAGGAATGGGTTAATGCTCAATTATTGGAAATAGATTGCTCTAATAAACAAGTAACTATACTAAAATGAGAATAAAATGAAAAAAATAGCGATTACTCAAAGAATAATAAAAAATGAAGAATATCCTGAGATTAGAGATGCTCTAGATATAAATTGGGGTAGTTTGTTTGAAAGATTAGATTATCTTCCTATTATTATTCCTAATAATTTCAACCCTGAATATTATATCAAGTCAGAACATGTTGATGGAATCCTTTTTAGTGGTGGAAATAATTTAGGAAGTATAACAAACAATGAAGTTGATCTTATAAGAGATCGGATTGAATCTAAGATTTTATCTATCGCAATAAAAGAAAAAATACCGGTTCTAGGAATATGTAGAGGTATGCAAATGATTGCAAACTATTTTAGTGCAACAATTTGTAAGATTAAAAACCATGCAGGCTGTAATCATGCTGTTAAAATTATTGATAATACATTGTATAAAGATTATTTTGGAGGATCTGTTGTTGTTAATTCCTATCATAATTATGGAATATTAGATGTATCAGATCAGTTGTTAATTGCTGCGAAAAGTCAGGATGATTCAATTGAAGCAGTTCAACATAAAAAATTTAAGATATACGGTCAGATGTGGCATCCTGAAAGAGAAAAGCCATTTGATGAGAGACAACTGAATCTAATAAAAAAGATATATGGCTAGTTTATCTATTCAATTAAAAACCTTAGCATGGTATCATAATCTAAAGTAAAAACATCAAAATTAAACAAAAGGACTTATTTGATTATTAAAAAGGATGTTCTCTAATGAATAAAAACAATAACAAGCAGTTGGCTGATGAAACTAATCCTACATTTTTAAAATATGCAGATCTGCATCTTCACACTACCGCATCTGATGGTCGTTTTACACCCCATAAGATGATTCAATTGGCAAAAGATGCAGGGTTATCTGCTGTTGCAATCACAGATCATGATTCAGTAAATGGAATTTCTGAGGCTCTTGACGCGGGAATGAAACTAAATATAGAAGTGATCCCTGGTATTGAGTTATCTTGTATAGAAGGTAAAAAAGAAGTACATGTTCTTGGTTATTTTATTGATTCAACTTGTAAAAGTTTAAATGATGTCCTTTCACAAATGATTCTTGCTCGTGATAATAGAGCTGTGCAAATGGTACAAAAACTAAATGATATAGGTATACACATCTCATTAGATCGGGTCCGTGAACTATCTGGAAATGAATTTATGGGACGGCCTCATATTGCACAGGCAATGATAGAAAAAGGTTACATCAAAGAACACTCTGAAGCATTTACTGCCGAATATATTGGTAGTAACGGACGGGCTTATGTAGAAAGATTTAAGGTAGATGTTAAAAGAGCAATTCAGCTGATTCATAAAGCATGTGGAGTAGCTGTAATTGCTCATCCGGGATATCTAAGTGATAGAAGCACACTTGGTGAAGAAGAGATTAAGCAATATGTATCATATGGCTTAGATGGCGTAGAGGTTTTTTATAGTAAACATGAATTACAGCAGATTGATTACTATAAAAGGATTGCACAAAAATATAATCTAGTGTTAACTGGCGGGTCTGATTGTCATGGACGGAAGGATGTAAAAATAGGTAGGATTAGGTTACCATATATGTATGTTGAAAGCTTAAAAGAACAAATTGAGGGATGAAGTTCAGATGACAAGTATAATTAAAAAATCGGTAAGACAACTACTTTCTTTCTGCTTCGAAGCATTTAAAACCATGTATTTGTTTTTTATAAATAAAGGGAAAACAAATCAAACAGCTTTTCCAAATAAAGATGATTTTAGAAGCTATTTAAATGAACCATTAGTTTTTCCTAATTGCAAAAAAAAATATTTCACCCAGTATTATCAAATAAATGATTTAGAAAATTTCTCCTACAAATATTCAATGGTTGAGATATTACCTGCAAGAAAGACAACAAGCATTAATGTCTCTGAAAAATCGCTAATACCTGTGTCATTTCAATCCGAAGGGACATTAATTATAAAGAGTGAAAACGGTGAAGAAAAAATTTTATCCGGCTTTAGACGAAAAAGATACTATTATGTAAAACTAAATAGTAATGAAAAATTAGTGGTGAATGAAAGTAAAGACGTAATACTCGGCGATCCAATTGAAATAGAAAAAAAATCAAAAGTTAATATTAAATTAGTTCTCTGTATTTTTGTAGATGGATTAAGTAATTTTTTTCCCAAAAAAACAAATCTTAAAACATTAATGCCTAATACATATAATTTCTTTTCAGAAGGAGTTATTTTTAATAATTGTCATGCAAATGGAGAATGGTCTTTACCTAGTGTCGCTAGTTTTTTCACAGGACAATACACTCATTTACATAAGATATTTCATCCAAGAAAAAAATTAGAAATCGGTATTGATAAAAAAATCTTAAGTGAGTATTTCAAGCAAAATGATTATCTAACATTTCAGATAGGTTCTAATTGGCGAAAATCACCTTCTTATGGTTATGTTAAAGGTTTTGATAGAACAATATACAAGCGTGATGCAACGTGTGATGAAATTATTACTAATTTACTTGAACAATTATTTGCATTTGATGATAGGGAACAGTTCGGCTGGATAGATCTTTTTGATTTGCATAGAGGGAATTATGCAAATAATTGCCCTCCCCTTAGTTGCCAATCGCATTATAATAATGAACTACATTCGTATAAAGAATTAGATAAAAAAAATAAATCAGTATTTAAAAAATTTGATACAAGGAAGGTTGAAAGATATTATCAAAGTATCACACGTTTGGACAAATATATGAAAATTATATATGATTATATTGAAAATAACTATACAAATGATGATATATTAATAATGCTCTGTTCGGATCATGGACAGGCTTATTTGGATTCTGATAATCATCCTCTGTCAGATAATCGAATCAAAGTTCCATTCATGATTAGGGGAAAAAAAATCCCAAAAAATATTCAGTCAGATGAACTCATTGAAAATGTTGATATTTTCCCAACTATGTTAAAGATGTCAAATATTAAATTTGATAAAAAAAATATTTCAGGTAAACTGCCGAATATCTTAGGTGGAAAAGAACCAAAAAAATCAGTATTTTCTGAGTCTATCTTTCCAGGGCAAACATACAAGGCTGTAATCAGAGATAAAAAATATAAATATTATTTTGAAACTGAACATCCTGTAACAGATGAAGGCGCAGTGAAATTAGGAGTTTATAAAACAAAATTAATTGATAAGAAAAATGGATTAGAAGTAACTGATGAAGATAAATTGATAAAGCAGTATACAAAATATGTTCTCCAGGGCATAGATGATTTGTTAATATCCAAACATTAGCTAGTTTAATTTGGTAACAGTTGAAATTATTTGTTAATAATGATTTAAGGCAATTAAGGCTATTGAGAGGGGAGGAGATTTGGATTTTTAATTTTCTTTTTTGATTGTGCTTTATGAGAGTTGTATGGGAAAAAGACTTCTCGTACTTATAAGTATTCTTTGATTGCGTTGATTCTTTGATCGTGGAAAAGTAATAAAAAAACATACTATTGTTTTTAGCAGAAATCATGTTTCCCTCTAACGTTCATAATAGCGGTCATCATCTTATTTTCATAATAAAAAAATTACCTGATCGGCTTTGCATGCGAAAAGTGGCTGTTGGGAGTGTTGTTGAGAATGTTGTTGAGATGATACTCACCAGACACCTTTCGCGCGTAATTCACCTAACACCTTTTGCAAAAAATGATGGGTTAACTGACATCGTTTGCAGTGTTTGCTCTGGAGGTAGGAATTTTTTTAGCTTGGTTGAGTTGATGGTTGAAAAGTTGGTTGTCGATGAATGTTTTTTCTTCTGTTGTGGCAAGTATGATCTGTGGTGGTCTACCCGCCATCTTTTGCACGTGAAAGTTGGCTGGTAACAGACATTTTTTGCACGTAATTCGCGATTGATGGGTTTTTGCATGTGATTCATGGTTGATTGGTATTATTCTTTAGAAAGGTTAATGATTGTTTTT
>CAZFFN010000152.1:0-8034 GCA_964518165.1 uncultured Thermoplasmatales archaeon | reverse complement strand
ATCAGAGCTAAAAAGATTTTTTATCCAAAAGATATCTATAAAAAACCTGAATGTTACAAAAACAAAAGCAGGTATTATTGATATTTTAGCTATTTTTTTGAGTTTTTTGAATATAATTCTTCATCATTAAAATTATACAATTTAAAAACAACGGCAACAAAGAGTATATACAACCCTAACATTACCAAATTAATTGTAATTTGATTCATTTTTTTCACATTCTGTTTTCTATACAATTTTTTCTTAATAAATATTTGTTAATGTCTTTGTTGCAGGATAAGGGTAGCATAAATTATTTTATTTATATACTAATCGTTTCAAATTATCCTATTTTTTGGATTATTTTGAATAAAGTATTTAAATACTATATCTGCATCTTTATGTATTTTTAAATACTTTTACCGTTCGGTGAAACAATAAATTTGAGCTTAACAAAATTATAAAAATTCAATTTTTTTATATCGTTTTACAGATTTTGAAGCAAATTCTACAATATGCTGGTAAATCACAGGTATATCGTAGAAAATACGTCAAATTTCTTTAATATATAAGTAATATTTATATAATAGAATTTTTAGTTACATGTAAGTAAATTTTATATAGTAGTTTTTTTAGTTACATATATTATGAGAGGGATAAAAAAAGAAAGAATACTAAGAGTATTACTTAAACAACCAGATGGATCTTTATCAATGTATCGTATTGCAAAAGAAGCAGACTGCACTCATGTATGGGTTTTAAAATATTTAAGAAGATTAGAACAAAAAAACCTTGTAGAAAAAACAAAAGTAAAAGATATCAAAGGATTATTTTACTATTGGAAAGAAATAAACAAATATCCACTCTACAGAGAATATAACATTCAAAACCCAATAGAACTACTCAAAAAAACAAAACTTAAATTTGCACTAACAACATATTACGCAGAAAAATACGTACAAAGATACCTATTTCCATCAAGAGTCGACATTTATATAAAAAAACAAGATTCAGAAAAATGGAATACTCTTCTTAAAAAACATGGACTAGTCGGAAAAGGAAATATGCGCCTTCTTATAGAAGATGAACATGTCTTCTACTCAAATATAAAAAAAGATGGACTAAGAATTGTATCAACACCTCAGTTAATCCTTGATCTTTTAAGAGAAGAAGGTGTTGCAGTAGAAGCAGCTCATATGTTAATGGAGAAGGAATTTGATGGCCTTATACGCTAAATATGAAACAGATACTTCATTTGATTATCTTGAAAAAATAATAAAAATACTTGAAGAGCCCATATGCATACTTGGAGGATGGGCAGTATATCTTACAGTTAACAATAAATTTAAGGAAGATTTAGGTCCAGATTACCTGGGATCGCGGGATATAGATCTTGGATTTCATATAGATCCTTCATTAAATGAAAAAGAGTTATCAAAATCAATTATGAAAAAAGCACTTGACACATTGCAAGAAAATGGATTTAAACCTCAAGGATTCCGCTATTACAAAGAAATTGAATATGGAACAGATAAAGAATTATCAAAAAAAGAAGCAGAAAAGATACCACCTCATAATATTTTCACAATGTATGTTGACCCAATAGTTGACTATGTTCATCCATTATTTAAAAAAATATTTAATTTCGATCCAGTAGATGAAATATTTCTTACTCATGTATTCAATGATAAAAGCAAGAGAAAAGAGTTAAAAGAATTTAATAAACTTCTTTGGCTGCCTACAGCAGATGTTTTACTGGCTACAAAAATAAAAAGTGCAATAAACCGTCAAAAAGATGAAAAATATATAAAAGATATTTGTGACATCTATTCATTAAGCTGGTATTCAGATATAAAATATCATAAATTAAAAAATAAAGTTCATAACATTTTAGAAGAATCATATTTTAAGAAACTTCATAAACGAATGAAGAAGGACAAAAGTGTTTTTGATAAAGCAAGTATTGCCACTAATATCGATTCAGAAATAATTAGTAATACTCTAGAAAACTTGTTTTCTTAAACACAATATTGTTTAAACTGGTACGGACGCGGCGGCAACCCTCCCTGTTTTCTCCTGTAGATTTGTTTGATAACATTGCGAGAAATTGTCTTATTAAACGTTCGACATTTCTTCTTAAACCCTTTCTTTTTTCTTTCTATTTTTTTGTTTTAAAAATGAATATTTTTATATGTAGATTAAACATTTTTGGAGGTGTATGAAAGTGTATTCTCATTCTCGTTTAAGTTGTTATGAGCAATGTCCTAGGAAATATAAATTAAAGCATATTGATAGAGTTGAAACTGAAGTTGAGCAAAGTGTTGAAGCATTTATGGGTAGCATGGTTCATGAAACCCTAGAAAAGTTGTATCGTGATCTGCAGTATGAAAAGGTTAACACTCTTGAGGAACTTCTTGAGTTTTTACGATCTGAATGGAAAGATAATTGGGATGATTCTATTGTTATTGTAAAAGAAGAGTATGGTCCTGATAATTATCTTAAAATGGCTGAGCGTTTTGTAACTGATTACTATAATACCTATAAACCGTTTGATCAGGGTAGAACTATATCTATTGAAGAACGTATTCTTATTAATCTAGATGATTCTGGTAATTATAAGCTTCAGGGTTATATTGATAGAGTAATGGAAACCGAGGAGGGTTATTATGAGGTCCATGATTATAAAACAAATAGTCGGCTGCCTCTTCCAAAGTATATTGAAAATGATCGTCAGCTTGCATTATATGCAGTAGGTATTAAGGAGCGTTATCCAGATGTTAAAGATGTTAAACTTATCTGGCATTTTCTAGCGTTTAACAAAGAAATTGATTCAACACGTTCTGAAAAGGAACTTGAAGAGTTGAAGAAAAAAACTATTGAACTTATAGATAAAATTGAATCTGAAGAAAAGTTTGAATCAAATACTTCAGTTCTTTGTGACTGGTGTGAGTTTAAACCTGTTTGTGGAGAATGGTCTCATCTATACATGATACGTGAGAAACCAGAAAACGAGTATCTAAGTGATCCTGGTGTAAAACTAGTTGATCGGTATGTTGATTTAAAACAAAAACAGAAACAAGTAACTGATGAGATTGGTTCTGAACTTGAAAAAATCGAGGAAGCACTAATTGGTTTTAGTGAAAAACAAGGTGTTGATGTTGTTTTTGGATCAAAAAACAAGGTTCGAATAAAAGAATACGAACGTTTTAAGTTTCCATCAAAAGGTAGTGAGAAACGAGAAGAACTTGTTGATATTCTAAAAAAACATGGTAAATGGGATGAAATAATTCAACTTGACACTGCTGCTTTAAATAAGATTATACTTGAGAAACAATGGACTGAAGAACTACTTAATGTGTTAAAAGAATATGTCAAATATGATATATCAAAAAGATTTTATGTATCAAAAAAATAAATAATCTTATTTATCAATAAATATCAAAAAGAAAATAAAGCTCTATCAATAACTAATCAAACAAACAGGGAAATATTATCAATTTATAGAAACCATTTTTTTATTAGATTCATTGCAGAGATAATGTATGGATTAATTTTTAATGCTTTATTTATCTCTTCTTCTTATCTTTTACATCATGGTAATAAAAGGACCTGCTTGCATTAAAAAAAGGTTCTGTGGATAGTGTTCTTCATTGTATCTGCACCACATTTTGTCTTTTAAATCAGTCTTTTTTCTCATTTGACATATTAACAAATAATGTTTATATATAACTTGTTAGAAATAAACACGTTGAAAGGAATTAATAAAATAAGTAAAGATGAAGAGATATATGTGAATATAGGAGAAATTTTTGCATGACCTATTATGGTAGTGGTTATGGTGGTTATTATTATTGTTGCCGGTGCGGACATAACTGGTGCAGTAGAACATTATACAAAGATCCAGAAAGATGTCCTAATTGTGGGACAGTCGAATATTGGTATTCGGACGAGGATACATCCTATAAGAAGAAAAATGAAAAGAGAAGAGGGAAATCAATAATAGCTTATTTGTTGGGATGGTGATTTCTATGTGGTTATGGTGGGTTAATGGTGCGATTATTGGTTTTATTTCTGCATTTTATGCTTTCATGGAATGTGAATCTTTCGAAGATGACCCTCACATTCTTGTTACATGGCCGATTATTTGTGTTGCTCTATTCGCTGGGATACTTTCATGGTTTTTTTTGATAATAGTTTTTATTCAGATTCTTATTAAGACACATGTTTTATGGTTTTTTGGATTAGTTATTTCTCTATACTTTGGTATTAATCTTTGCCTGGTTGGACGTTGGGATGTAGGTCTTGTTATGATAGGTACTACAATTATTTCACTTCCTATCATTCATGACTGAGCAATAGCATTGACAAAAAATAATAATAATATGGAATTAGTCGATACAAAAAATTCTAAAAAACAAACGATAGTTATGTAAAAGCATTAATGAAAAAAAGTAGGGATATATATGAGTCGAAGAAGGATGTGCAGGGGTGATATTGAAGAACTTCTATATGATGAGGGGTATGACAAACTTATTGTTAAAGGTGGGGGGGAAAAAACCCCTTGTCTGAATGCCATTTAGGCCAACTTATAGCTTTTTTTAAAGAAGAATATGGATTCCGCCCAGTAGCTTTAGAAAACAATGAGTTTTTTGATTCCAATGAAATCAGAATTAAAAAGGGAACTGCTCCAGATAATCGTATATTAAATGCTTGGAATGATGAAGGTTGCGGTTATAACAATTATTCGGTTGGAACTGTTTTGGATGCAGAAAAATATCGTTTTACTTTAGAAGAAAAAGATGAAACTGAAGGTTATTACCTAACATGGAGAATTTTTGATAAAGAAAATAATCAAACATATAAAATAAATATTGATTTAAAATCAGAGGATGGTTTGGAGATGGTAAGAATATTCTTAGTAAATAATGGGGAATATTAACTGATAATAGTATTACATATGAAAATTGACATTGCTATTTTTCTATTTTAAAAGAGCCTTTTTTGCCATTAAACTGGTGTTCAAACCTCTTCTGGTTTTTTTCTATTTTGACATATTTACAAGATATTTTTATATAATGTTTGTTAGAAATTAACATGCTATATAATAACATTATTTGGTAGGATTGGTGAAGATAAATGCCAAAGAAAAGACTTAATGGTTGGATGTCAGTTGAGAATGTTATTAAAGCATTGAAAGCGGAAGGCATGAATGGATTGCGGGGAAAAGGTGGAACAGAAATACCACTTGAAGAATGTCCCGTTAAACGACTTTTTGCAGTATATGAAACGGTGTTTGGTGAAAAAGCAAAAATAAAAGAATGGGATGAAAGCACTTATGATACTATTGAAGATACTTTCTATTATAAAGATTCAGAAGAATTGACTAAATATTTTTTAGATTCTATTAACATTGATTTCACTAAGTTTGACGAAGATGAACTATTTGCAAGAATAAAAGTTGAAGTAATCAATTGGGTAGACGAACATCAAGATTATCTGAAGCATTATAAAAAATTAAGAAATTCATATATCGAAGAAATATGTGAAGAAGTTTATTCTATATTAGGATATGAAATTGGCAATGACAATTATTGAAAAAATTTAAACCTGAAATGAAACCAAAAAGAAGAGCATTGATTTATTTAAAAAATATACAGACACATATTATTCATATATTTAGCTCTATCATTTTACAATCATTGAAGACTTTTGCAAAGTTTTCAAGGTTTCCAGCGTTATGGCAGCTTGCAGTTAGAATTATCTGACATTCTAGGCTTCTTAGATCCAGATACAAAATGAGGCTAAAAAATAATCACAACAGGATTATTGTTATTTTTACTATTCTTTTTTATTTTTTGTCGCTCCAACTGTTTTTATTTTTTTTCTTTATTTCTAAGGCAGTAATTTTAGTTTTGCTATCTACTATAGGAATTTCTTTAGGTTCTCTACGACTATTTACAATTACGATGTCTTTTGCCAATCCTTTAAGTTCTCTACGGTTACTTACATTTCCAGTGTCTTTTGCCGATCCTTTAAGATTTTCTAATTTTCTTTGTTTTTCTGTTCTTTGTCTTTCTGTATTATTAGTAGATGTTTTTACATATGGTTTTTTATTAAAAGAACTATTTTCAAATTCTTCTGACGACTTAGCAATAAATTTTGAATTTTTTCCATCTTGAGAGACATCATAACTGGGAAGTATATAAAAAATAAAAATCCCTAAAATTATAATAAGTGTCCAATAACCAATGAACCACCATATCAATCCTACCAATGCACCGATAATACTTCCCTTAAACAAAAAAATAAATGCAAGTTTAATAGTTTTTTCAAGTTTTTCCTGTTTGAACAAGCCTAAAAAGAATATAATAACTGGTACGATGATTCCAAAAACAATCGCTCCATTCCTAATCATTTCAAATAAGTATGCTGTCCCTAATTTTATTACGGTGGTTGCAGATGCAGTTTCCCCTTTGTCATTGGTAACCGTTAATGTTATCTTAAATGAACCGCTTGATGCATACACATGAGAAAATTTTGTAATATTTTCACTAGTCTGAACTGGAGACCCGTCACCAAAATCAACTGCATATTTTACAATTTTATTGCCTGTGTTTAAATCAGTAGAGTCTGATACGTCAACAGTAACCTCAACCTCAACATCCTTTGAACGACGGGGGTTTACAAAAATTTCTGCTCTCAAAGAGGATAATACATTAACTGTAATTCTTTCAGAAGGCTCACTTTCAACTTCTGACTGATTTTTTACAATTACTGATGCTTGATACAACCCTTTTGCATCATAAACATGCCTACAAAATGCACTTTGCTGCCAACCGCTCTCTGTTCCATCGCCAAAATCAAAGTTGAATAGAAGGCTTGCTGATGACAAATCAGTGTCAATTGACTCTTCAGCTGAAAAAGTTATCTCAGTAACACCAGCGATAACGTCATGAGAATCAACGTCTGTCTTTAGATATGCAATAGGTTTTTCAGGCACGATATGAACATCTTTATAGGATGTAGATGAGCCGAAATCATTTGATACAGTTAAAGTCACTGTATATAATCCATATTTAGAATAGGAATGACTAAAAGATGGAGTCGACTGTCTTTTTATAATTCCGTCACCAAAATCCATCTTATAGCTTGTGTTTGTAGTATCATTTAAACCAGATATATTGGCGTTAAAATTTATTTTTTGATTCAAACCTGCTTTGTTAGAAGAAACAGATAATGACGTAGAAAAATTCTGAGAATCAGCTATATTGATACTAGAAAAAAATATGCATATAACAAACCAAAAAATAATTAATCCGTAAAGTATGTTTAGTCTTTTTTTTAAAAAATTCACAATAAATTCCAACATTTCCACCAGCATCCAAAGCCTTTTAAATTACTTACTTTTGGTTTTGTTTTTATTTCTTTCAATTTTTTTTTCTTCATTTAAATATCGTTTTCCTTTTTCTGTAAGTTATATCTAATCTTCAACACTATACCTCATATAGCCTTTACCAATCAGTTGTTTAACCATAGTTTCTAATTCTACTCTAAAATAGAAAAATTTTTTATAATATTTTCAGCAACAATATCCTCCTTGTCAACTATTTGAATAAGAAGAAATTCTTTTTTGTTTAACTCTAGGTTCAATTTTGCCATAATTTACCATCCCTAGTAAAATATGTTTTTTAAAAAACATTATATAAAAACCTAACTTGTAAAAATGGCAAAAAAGAAAAACTTCAAATCTTTAGGATTCAGGAAATATTGTGAAATAATAAAATCCTTTGAATTTAACTGTAAACGTTATGAGGTTAACGGCTAGATTTTTATTCTATTGAGAATATTTGAAGAAATTAGCAGATTAAATAGAAAAGATTTGGATAAGAGCCTGTCTGAGAAATAATTTCATATCATCTGGCACTATTTTATTGTTTGGACTTTACTCATCTTGATTAATGATACTATTGAAAAAAAATTATTTCTTTGGCTTAGTTGGTCGTTGCTGCTCTCCACAATTTCAATAAATTGTGTGAAAGGCAGATCAACAACCAT
>CAZFFN010000151.1:0-21096 GCA_964518165.1 uncultured Thermoplasmatales archaeon | reverse complement strand
TCAATACTCATCTAGTTTCACCTCCTCATCTGGTTCATTTTTATGTGGACAAGGGATACATTTATTTTCAAAATATGGAATTATTTTTTCAGAAACAGCTTTCTGTATTATTTCACCATGGCACATTAAAAATGCATGTTCTGCTTGACGGAGGACTGCTAAGCTGTGGGTGATAAGAATAATAGTTTTACCTTTTTCTTTAAGTTCTTTTATCACTTCAAACATTTTTTCAAGGGTTCCTACATCAATTCCACTGTCTGGTTCGTCAAGCATTATTAAATCTGGGTTCATAGCAAGAATACTAGCTAGTTCAATCTTTTTTCTCTCCCCACCTGAAAGAGTATCATCAACTGCTCGACTTAGATACTCTTTAGGTTCAAGCCCTACTTTTTCAAGAACTTCTTTTGCAATTTTTTCATCTTTATTATTTAAAGAAGCTAGTATAAAATCCTTAACAGAAAGCCCCTCGTATCTAGCTGGTTCCTGCCAACCAAAAGACATACCAAGACGAGCTCTCTCATCTATTGACATGTCATTTAATTTTTTTCCTTCAAAAAAAATCTCGCCATTGATATCTCTGTATCCTTCTAGACCCATTATAGCTGATGCAAGTGTTGATTTACCTGCTCCATTTGGCCCAACTATTGCATGGATGTGTCCTTTCCAGATATCCGCAGAAACATCATTTAGAATTTTTTTCCCGTTAATGTTAAGATTTAGATTTTTGATTTTTAATATATCCATTTATTTAACTCCATAAAAAGAAAAAAACATTAATTTTTCCAAAGGCCATGAATATTACAGTATTCACGTGCAGAAACATTATCTGCTTCTATTTTGAATAAAGCCTGTGGTTTATCATTTGGTTCTAAGAACTTTCTATATGATCTTCCATCAGCTAATATTTGAATCCATTCGATATGATGCTTTTCAGTCATAGGATGCTCTTCATTTTCACCGATTTTTACAAGTATACCCTCATCTGTTTTTTCAATGTAGGGAACATGTTTTTCGGTACTTGAATCCTCAGTTTTTTCTTCCATTTTTTTCATTTCTTCTCCACAGCAGACCAAAGCACCTTGTCCACCATGTAGAACTTCTACTATGTTTCCACATATTTCACATTTATATATCTCTCTTAATTTTGCCATATCTATTTACCTCCTAAATATTTAGAATTTATTTTAACTAATTTTCTTGTTTTTTCAATACTTAATTTGTGTAATTGTTCAGAACTCATATCCTTCTTTTTTCCATTCTTTATAATTCCAACTCGGTTTGTACAGCTCATACATGGATCAGTTGATGCTGCAACAATTGGAATATCAGCAATTTGTTCACCTTTAAGCATTGGAATCCAAGGCATTATATTGGAATAAGTGGGGGCTCGGATTTTCCAAGTATAGGGCGATTCAGATCCAACATATTTTACATAATGAAACACCTCTCCCCTTGGCGCTTCCATTCTCCCTATACCTTCACCTTCGACTTTTTTAAGTTGATTTAATAATTTTACAAGTTTTTTTTCGGATACAATACAACCCTTAGGCATATTTTTGATTGCTTCATGAATAATTTCAATCGACTGTTTAATTTCTAAAAGACGTACAATTATCCGGTCATACACATCTCCATTTATTTCACCAGTGATTATATCAGGTGTCATATATTCTATATCAAAATCACCAAAAGAAAAATATGGTTGATCTATTCGGACATCTTTTTTAACTCCACTTGCTCGTGCAGTAGGCCCAACTGCACACAGCTTTATTGCATCTTCTTTTGTAAGTATACCACAATTTTGTGAACGCAATTTAAAAGTTTTATCTTCAAGAAAAATTTTTTTTAGTTTTTCAAAATTATTTTCAATAACCTTAAGTTTTTCTTTTATCTTTGGATGCATTTCTTTTGTTATATCCCTTCTTATTCCTCCAATCATTGTTATTCCTTTGGTAATACGATTCCCAGTTAAATACTCAGTTAAATCCAAGGCTGCTTCTCTAATATTCCATGTTAAAAACAAAACTGTATCAAAACCTATTTCATGAGCAGCAACACCAGCCCATAAAGTATGGGAACAAATACGTTCAAGCTCCTGATGAACTACTCTTATATATTGAGCCCGGAGTGGAACATCAATATTTGCTGCTCTCTCTGTAGCAAGAGTAAATGCCATTGGATGGCAATATGAACAGATCCCGCAAACTCTTTCAGCTAAATACAAAATTTGAATAGGATTTCTTTTAGTCGCAGTCCATTCAACTGCTCTATGGACATGACCTAATTCAACATCAACATCTACAATTCTTTCGCCATCTATCTCAAAATTAAACTTTACAGGCTCTTTTAAAGCAGGATGAATAGGTCCTACGGGAATCTGATAACTAGTTTTTTGTTTTTTATTCATTATTTCCTCTTAATAATATTTAAGAACTACAAAGAATAATTAGAATGCTCCAAAAAATTTGGAGCACATATTTTTTGATATAACTAGATTAAACCTTAGTAAGGTTCTGTCCAGACTTCATAATAGCTCTGAGGATGCTTACAAGCAGGGCAGACATCTGGTGCCTCTGGTCCTTCATGTACATATCCACAGTTTCTACATTTCCATTTCACAACTTTGTCTTTTTTGAATACTTTATCTTTTTTAACGTTGTCAAGAAGTTTTCTATAACGTCTTTCATGGTATTCTTCTACTTCAGCGATTTCTTTGAAGCTTTCTGCTACTTTTAAAAATCCTTCTTCTTCAGCTGTTTTTGCAAAATCAGGGTAAAGTGTACCCCATTCTTCTTTTTCCCCTTCAGCCGCAGCAAGTAGATTTTCTTCAGTAGTTCCTATTTTTCCAGCTGGATAACTAGCTTTTATCTCTGTCATTCCGCCTTTCAAGTGTTTGAAAAAGACCTTTGCATGTTCTTTTTCGTTTTCAGCTGTTTCAAGAAAAATTGCTGCAATCTGTTCGTATCCTTCTTTTTTTGCTTTGCTTGCAAAAAATGAGTATCTGTTTCTAGCTTGTGACTCGCCAGCAAAAGCTGCGAGTAGGTTTTTTTCAGTTTGTGTTCCTTTTATATCCTTCATAGCTTTTTTCTCCATATTTGAATCTTTTTTTATGGCCCAACATGTGTCATAGGCCAGTAAACATCACTTTCTTCATATCTCTCCATACTTTCTTTTTCATTTTCAAGTATTTTATAGTGTCCTATTTCCATATCTGCAAAATACATGAGTGTATTGTGCATTTTTGTTTGGTCTTCAAATCTTTTTGCAAGTGATTTATAAAAATCACTAGCTGCTTGTTCTGCGTTCATGGCTTGATCTAATAATTTACTCAAAGGTGTTTCTTCATCAATTTTTACACCAGGTAGTGGCACAGGTGATTTATCTGGCATCTCAATTTTTTCATTCGGATAATGATTTTTGTAAATCTCTTCAACAAACAATCTATGTTTTTCTTCTTCATCAGCAAGGAATCTAAGTTTATCTTTAAGCAGTCCGTTTTCTGTTTTTTCAGCTAGTTTCATATAAACGTCTCTACTCTCAATTTCACTTTTCATAGCAGATAGAAGTAGTTTATCTAAATCATAATGATCTAATTCCATATTTATTCCTCAATCTAGCAATCTTTTTTGCCCTTCGATTTCTTTGTGCGGGGTAATATTTTGTGAGGCTTCAAGACAACCTTTGTATTTTCCATTTTCTCCTCTTATCGCAAAATATTGAATCAAAACCTTGTTTTTTTCTTTGTTTTTACCAATTGGTAAATCAATATAAAAAGTAGCTTCCTCTCTTTCTCCTTGTTTCATTTCATCAATTATTTGTTCTACTTTTGAAAGACTCTTTTTAGGGTGACAGTTTCTCACGTCATTACCTAGTGCACTCATTGGTCTTTTAAAAATTCGGTTTTCATGATTATTCCAAGCTAGAACTTTATCATCTTCATCAAGAACTGATATATCAATTGGAATTGCTTCGATTATTTTTTCATACATTTCAATTGATGGTTTTCCTATCATACATACCTACCCCCAAATTAAAAAATTAGAGGATTATTAGTTTCCTCCCGGATTATACATCTCTAGATCAGCCGGTGGATTAAAGGTTCTCTGAGAAAGTTCTTTGTCAATCATAAAAATTCCATTTCCGTTTTTACCTATTAGTTTTAGTTTTTGAAGCAGTTCATCTGCTGAATCTTCTTCTTCTACTTGTTCATCTATGAACCATTGCAGCATGCTATAAGCGGGTCTGTCTTTTTCTTCTTCAGCAATATCTACTAGATCCTCTATCATTTTTGTTACTTTTTGTTCATGTTTGTATGTTTCTTCAAATACATGTTCTGGTGATTTCCAATCTGTTGGAACTTTATCAATTGCTTCTAGTTTTACTCTACCGCCACGTTCAATTATATGCTGATATAGTCTCATCGCATGGCTCATTTCTTCTCTTGCTTGTATCCACATCCAGTTAGCAAAACCTGGAAGTGATATTGACTGAAAATATGAGGACATTGATAGATACAAATATCCTGACCACATCTCAGCATTAATCTGTTTGTTTATTGCTTTTTCAACCTTTTTATTTATCATATTTACCTATAACTCCTAATTGATTAGAGCTTTTTATGACAGAACCACCAGTCATAACAATCATATTCTTTTAATCGTTTTTTAGCAGTTTCTGTATCTGATGCAGGTGGTATTATTACTTCATCTTTAACTAGTTCATTATTTGGCCAGTTAGCTGGAATTGCTACACCATGTTTATCAGCTACTTGAAAACCTTTTATCATTCTTACAAATTCATCCATATTACGTCCAAGTTCTTGTGGATAGTATAGTATAGCTCTAATAACTCCTTTAGGATCAACCATGAATACTGCTCTTACCGTGTTTGTTCCTTTGTTTGGATGTATAAGACCAAGCATGTTTGCTACTTTTCCAGTGTCAGCTATAATTGGGAATTCAATTTCTTCTTCTAAATTTTCTTCTATCCATTCTACCCATTTTATATGGCTGTGTACCTGGTCAACACTAAAACCAATTAATTCAGTGTTCAGTTTTTTAAATTCGTCGTATCTTTTCTGAAATGCGTAGAACTCTGTTGTACATACGGGTGTAAAATCACCAGGATGGCTAAACAAGATAAACCATTTTCCTTTGAACGCATCCGGCAGTTTCATTTTACCTTTAGATGTCTGTACTTCCAGCTTTGGGAATTTATCGCCTATAAGCGGCATTTTCTTTTCTTCTTCCATTACTTTTTTTCCTCCTTATTTATCTAATTTTTCTCCCAGATTTTTTCCAATTTCTTTGATTTTTTCAAGTTGTTTTTCATCTGGAACATAATTAACATTATAATCATCTTCATAAAAATTCCAGGATATGCTCTCTATCATTTTTCTTATTTCACCAAGAGCCTGTCCTCCCCAGCCGTATGATCCAAATACAAAACCTATTCTGTTTTTAGGTCTAAGACCTTTCAAATATGTAAGAAATTCACCCATAGTAGGCATCATACCATTATTCAACGTTGGTGAACCAAGGCATACTAATCTAGATTCTAAAACATCTGTGACAATATCTGATATATGGCAATTTTTGAGGTTTCTAATCTTTGTAGGAACTCCTTTTTCTTCAAGTCCTTCTGAGAGTTTATAAGCTAATTTCTCTGTTGATTGCCACATTGAGTCATATACAATCACTGCTTTTTTCTCTGTTTCATAATTTGCCCATTTTTTGTATTTGTGAATTATCTGCGGTATTTTTTTTGTCCAAATAACTCCGTGACTAGGTGCTATCATATCTATATCTAGGTCTTTTACTGCTTCTAGTGCTTTTTTTACTTGATTTCCATATAGCATTACAATATTAGCATAGTATTTTGCTGCTTCTTCATGTAAAACTCCCCAGTCAAATTGTTCGTCGAATCTTTCTGAGCTTGCTATATGCTGGCCGAATGCATCATTTGGAAAAAGTAGCTTGTCATGAGGGCTGTATGTAACCATCGAGTCAGGCCAGTGTACCATAGGAATGTGCACAAAATGAAGAGTTCTTTTACCAATCTTGAGTGTATCTCCTGAATCTACAACTTTATAGTTTAGATCATTTTTATAGTGTTTTTTTAGACCTTTTTCTCCTCTAGTTGAGGTAATTATTTCTGCATTTTTAGCGATTTTTTTTATCTTTGGTAAAGAACCTGAGTGATCCATTTCTACGTGATTTGATACAATATAGTCTATTTTTTTTGGGTCAACTATTTCTTTTATTCTTGAAACCATTTCATCGAATTTGTAGTGTTTTACTGTATCAATTAAGGTTATTTTTTTATCTATTATAAGATATGCATTATAAGTTGTACCACGTGGTGTGGAATATCCATGAAAATTTCTTATATCCCAGTCTATTCCTCCAACCCAGTAGATGTCCGACTTAATTTCTACTTTTTTCAGCGTAATCAATCCTCTTTTGAAAATTCTGATTTTGGTGCTCCGCATACTGGACATTGCCAGTCATCCGGTAGATCCTCAAATGCAGTTCCTGGTTCTATTCCATTATCTGGGTCTCCTTCTTCTGGATTATAAACATATCCACATACGTCACATACATATTTATCCATCTTTTTTTCCTCCTTTTTTACAATTTTTTTTGTTTTATCTAACTCTTTATTATAGGTAGGTGCTGTTTTTGGTGAATACCCACCTTTTACCTTGTGATAATATTCATATGTCATTGGAGTTTCATCTGAGAGAATATCAGCATCGGCTACTTCTCCTATAAAAATTGTATGAGTACCAACATCAATGTTATCTAAAACTTTCATTTCAACAAAAGCAATAGAATAATCAAGAACTATTGGTGTCTTTGTTTTTCCAATCTTAAAATCTACTGCTTCAAACTTATCGATATCTCTTCCACATCTAAATCCAAATTTTCCAATAAACTTCATAGGAGTTTCTTCAGATAGAATGGATATGGAAAGAGTTTTACTTTTTGAAATAAATTCGTGAGTGTAATTTTTCTTATTTATACTTACAGCAATTATTTGTGGTTCTGCTGTAACTTGCATTATGGCATTTGCAATTTGACCGTTATATCTATTGTTATCTTTAGAAGAAACGACGTAAAGTCCGTATGAGATATTGTGCAGTGCTTTTCTATTCATTTTTTATCCTTTTTTAGACATTCTTTACATATTCCCTTAAAGTATCCATGTACCTCTTTGATTTGATGACCAGATGATTCTATTTCTGCCCTTATTTCTTTAACATTAGGGCATTTGAAATCTATATCAAATATTCGGCCACATTCTGTACATAGGAAATGGTGATGCATTTCATGATTGAAATCATATCTATGTTCTGATCCGCAGATGGAAAGGGTTTGGATAAGCCCATGTTCTTTGAGCGTATCCAAAGAGTTGTATACTGTTGTTTTTGAAAGAGACGGGATGCTCTTTTTTAGGTTTGAATATATTTCATCTGCGGTGGGATGGGTCCGGTGGCAATCTAGATATTTCAAAATTCTGATTCTTTGTGGGGTTACTTTTAAATTGTTTTCTTTGAGTATTTTTACATATTTGTCCAAATGCTCACCTTATGTAATGGTTACTAAATTGTATCCATTACAATTCAACATACATTACAATTATATATTTAAACTTTTTGGATATAGTATATATAGATTTAGAGAAAAATAGTAATAATTTTTAGCAAGAGCTGTGTTCTATCGCATCATTAGGACAAGCATTTACACATGCGCAACACTCTATACACTCTGCCACATTTTTACATATAGCCTTATTATTTTTTAACTCAAAAATATCAACTGGACATGCAGTAACACACTCTCCAGCACCAGTACACTTATCATAATCGACTATAATTTTAATTCCTTCTTCCTCAAATTCCTTTTTCATTAATTTTCCTCCGCCCGAATGTAATATATAAATTTGATAATATGTTTTAAGAGTTTCGCTTTTATATCTCAATCTGCTCTTTTGCAAGTTCTTTTAGTTCAACTTTTCTAATTTTACCACTTGCGGTAAGTGGAAACTCATCAGTAAATAATATGTATTTTGGAACCTTGAATCTAGAAATTCCCTCTTTACAAAAAGATTTAATCTCTTCCTCAGACGATTTTTCTCCATTATTTAACTGAATGAAAGCACAAACCTCTTCACCATATTTTTCACTTGGAACGCCAACAACTGCAACATCTTTTATTTTGTTATTTGTATATAGGTATTCTTCTATTTCTCTAGGATAAACGTTTTCACCACCTCTAATTATCATATCATCAATGCGCCCAAGTATGCTAAAATAACCATCTTCATCTTTCGTTGCAAGATCCTTAGTATGAAGCCAACCTTTTCTTATAGTTTCTTCAGTCTGCTTTGGCATCTTATAGTAGCCCTTCATTATACCATACCCGCGGGCAACTAGTTCACCAGGTTCATTAGGTGGTAGTTCCTCGCCAGTCTCTGGAGAAATAATCTTTACATCAATTTCAGGCAAAGGCTTACCAACTGTTTCAACACGCTTTGCAACAGGATCATTTCTTCTAGTCTGAGTTAAAACAGGTGATGCTTCCGTAAGACCATAACAAATAGTTATTTCTTCCATATGCATCTTGCTCATAACATTAACCATAACCTCAATCGGGCAAGACGATCCAGCCATAATTCCAGTTCTCAAAGAAGAAAGATCAAAATTTTCAAAATCAGGATGTTTAAGTTCAGAAATAAACATAGTAGGAACGCCTTGTAGAGCAGTACATTTTTCTTTTTCAATTGATTCAAGAACTAGACCTGGATCAAAAATCTCTATAGGAACCATTGCTGATCCATGAATTGCACAATTTAAAGTGGACATAACACAGCCAAAACAATGGAAAAATGGAACAGGTATGCACAATCTATCCTTCTCAGTCATACCCATTGTTTCGCCAACATAGTAAGCATTGTTAACAATATTATGATGAGTGAGCATTACACCTTTAGGAAAACCTGTTGTTCCAGATGTATATTGCATATTTATAACATCTTTGGGATCTAAAGAATCCTGACGCTCCTTCAATTTTTCATCTGAAGTTTTATCATATAAATCAATTATATTTTCAAAATTAAACATTCCCTTAGGCGTATCTTTACCAATAAATACTATATTTTTTAAGTAGGGTAAGTTTTTTGAATTTAATTTTCCCGGCTCAGTATCTTTTAATTCGGGTAATATCTTATATACCATATCAATGTAATTTACATCTTTAAATCCACCAACTAAAAATAGACTGGTTGAATCGGATTGTTCTAAAAGATACTTAAGTTCATGAGATTTATAGTATGTATTAACAGTTACTAGAACAGCACCTATTTTTGCAGAAGCAAATTGTAGTAAAACCCATTCAGGAACATTATACGCCCATACTGCGATGTGATCTCCTTTTTTAATGCCAAGAGCCATAAGGCCTTTTGCAATTTTATCACATTTTCCTTTGAATTCTCTATAGTTCATCTTTAGGTTTCTATTAACATAAATTAATGCATCATTATCAGGATATTTTGATGAAACGTCATCTAATATATCGCCAATTGTCTTATCTAACATCGTCCTTCCCCATAAATTTAAATTTTTATAATTTAAAATTGCCTCATATTCAAACTAGAGTCGTCAACTGACGTAATACCAAGTTTATGATATAAAATTTACTAAAATATCTTGATTTAAGAAAATTTAAACATGAAAAACCAATATCAGAATTCTATGAAATATGTATCTGGAAAAATTCTAACAACAAAAGGATTCGAGAAAGGATACATAGGTTTTGAGAGAAATATAATAAAAAAAGGAGAAGGAGTCTCCCCAAAAGAACCAATAGCTAACGGATTGATAACTCCAGGTTTTATAAATTTTCATACACACCTCGGAGATTCTTTTATAAGAAACAAAAATATAGATTTACCAAAAGATATTGAAAAACTTGTAGCACCTCCAAATGGAATTAAACATAAACTTTTGAAGAAAGCATATCAATTTGAAATTGTTGATGGAATGGAAGAATCAATTGATACAATGTTAAAAAAAGGAACTAAACATTTTTGTGATTTCAGAGAAAATGGGATTATGGGAATATGTGAATTAAAGACCGCCCTTAGAGATTGGAAAATATCTGGAACGATCCTCTCAAGACCCGAAGATATAAAATACGATCCAAAGGAAATAGATCTATTACTAAGAAATTCAAATGGAATAGGGCTAAGTAGTATAACAGAATGGAATTATAAAGATATAAAAAAAATTGCTGATGAAACAAAAAAAAGAAAAAAAATATTTGCAATACATGCTAGTGAAAGAATAAGAGAAGATATTGATAAAATAACAGATTTAAATCCAGATTTTCTAGTACATATGAATAAAGCTACCGAATCAGATCTTAAAAAAGTTAAGAAAAAAAATATACCAATAGTAATATGCCCAAGATCAAACAATTTTTTTGGAATGAAACCGAATTATAAACTCCTGAAAAAGATTGGGATTAACTTACTAATAGGAACCGACAATGCAATGATAAATTCACCTAACATAATTGATGAAATAAAATTGATAAAAGAACAGACCGATATCTTCACTTTACATGAACTTCTAAAAATGATTACAATATCTCCAAGGAAAGTTTTAAATCCAAGAGCCAGTATTCTCTGTTCTAAATCACCTGCCGATTTAGTAGTAATTGATGAAAAAACTTTAGATATTTTATATGTTTCAAAAAGCAGGTATATTGTGAGGGATAACTCGTGAAAGTTGAAGAAGTAATGTCAAAAGACTTAATTTATGCATATGTACCAGGTACAGTAAAAGACGCTCTAAGCGTTCTTGCAAAACATAATGTTTCAGGTATGCCAATACTAAAAAAAGATACAAATATTGTAGCAGGAGTATTAACAAGATCAGATATTTTTAAAAACCCAGATGAAGACCAACTTGCTTTGATAATGAGCGATGAGTTTTATTCAATAAACCAAGATGAAGATGTTAAAAAAGCTGCAGAAATATTATATAAATATAGGATACACGGTTTACCAGTACTAAACAATAGAAAAAATCTTGTTGGAATAATAAGCCCAACAGACATATTAAAAAAACTACCAGATGACATTGATGATGTAGTAGAAAATTATTACACGAATTTAGTTGTTCCAACCTATCAAAATACACCAATCAACATTATAATGGAAATAATTAACATAACCCATGAAAATGCACTACCAATTTTAAACGACGAAAGAAAACTAGCAGGAATAGTAACAGACGGCGATCTTTTTAAATTAAGTCACATAAAGGAAAGTGTCGACTCAACAAATATAGGAATGGGCGGAGATGAAGATGAATGGACATGGGAAGGAATACGTGACACAGTAAGGCTTCATTATTCAACTTCAGAAGTATCATTACCCCCGGTTCCAGTAAAGCAAGTCATGATTACAGATATAGTTAAGGCTACAAAAAACACGCCAGTAAAAGAAGTTGCAAAAAAACTAGTAAAAAACAAAATAAGCCACATGCCAATTGTTGATTCTGAAGATAGGCTTATTGGAATGGCAACTGATATTGATCTTATGGCCTGTATGCTTTAAATCATATCAATCTATTCACTTTTTTAATTAGAACATTAAATCTTGGAGATAAAAATACTATGCCTCAGGATAAATACGATAATATAATGATGCTTGCAAAAAGACGCGGATTTCTATACCCCTCTTTTGAAATATACGGCGGATCAGCGGGTTTTTATGATTATGGTCCACTTGGAACCCGGCTTAAACAAAATATTGAAAAAAATTGGAGGAAATATTTTCTATTAAAAGACAACTGCCATGAAATTACTACACCAACAATCACCCTTTTTGAAGTTTTAAAAGCATCTGGTCATGTAGATGAATTCACAGACTTAACTGTAAAATGCCCAAAATGTGACCAATCATTCAAAGTTGAAGATATAATAAAAGGAAATTTAAAACCAGAAAAAGCAGTAGAAGAAAACAAAGTGAAATGTCCTGATTGCGGCACAATACTAAAAGATGCTGAACCAATCAATTTAATGTTTTCAACAAAAATAGGTATAGGTAAAACTAGAGATGCATTTTTAAGACCAGAAACAGCTCAAGGAATATTTATTGATTTTCATCTTTTATATAGATATGCTAGAGAAAAACTTCCATTTGGAATCATTCAAGTAGGAAAAGGATATAGAAACGAGGTATCTCCAAGACAAGGAATAATTAGACTAAGAGAATTTTCGATGGCAGAAGCAGAAATCTTTTTTGATCCAAATGATAAATCACACCCAGAGTTTAATGAAGTAAAAAATGAAAAACTTCTTCTTTTTGACAATAAAAATGAAATGGAAGTAACACTCAAAGAAGCAGTAAATAAAAAAATTGTCAACAATCAAGCTCTTGCTTATTATATGTATTTAACACAGGATTTCTTGTTAAGCTCAGGTGTAGATCCGAAAAAATTTAGATTTAGAAAACACGCCGAGGATGAACTAGCTCATTACGCACAAGAATGCTGGGATGCTGAACTATTTAGCGATCGTTTCGGATGGATTGAATGCGTTGGTATTGCAGATAGGTCAGCATATGATCTAAGTTCACATATCAAATCAACTGATGTTGATATGCATGCTATGAGAAAATATGATAAACCTAAAAAAATTAAAATGACAAAGATAGTACCTGACATGGGTGTTTTGGGCCCACTTTTCAAAAAAGATGCAGGAAAAATAAAAAACAAACTCGAAGAAATGGAATATAATGGAGAAGAAAAGATATCTGTAGAATTAAATGGAAAAGAAATTAATATTCCAAAAAATGGATATGAAATAGTTGAAAAGGAAGAAAAACTTACTGGTGAAAAATTTGTACCTCATGTAATTGAGCCGTCATTTGGAATTGATAGGATTTTTTACTGCATCTTAGAACATAACTACTTTGAAACTAAGAAAAAAGGTGAGGAATATACAGTTCTAAAGCTAAGACCAAATATCGCTCCAATTAAAGTAGGTGTTTTTCCTCTTATAAATGATGATGAACTAGTAAAAATTGCTAGAGACATTTACAAAGAATTACGTAAAAAAGAGATTTATTCATATTATGATAATGGAGGAAGCATTGGCAGAAGATATGCACGTATGGATGAAGCAGGAACACCTTATTGTATAACTGTTGACCATGATTCTCTGAAAGATAATACGGTTACTTTAAGAAATAGGGATACAACTAAACAAAAAAGAATTATAATAAGTCAAATAAGTCAAATATTGAAAGAAAACATCTAGTATCTAAAAATGAAGATTGAAATTAAAAAGATATGAATTGTAAATGTTTTCTTTATAAACGACTGCAATTTTTTGACCTGAAAGTATTCCAACATCTTTTCTTATATTATCTGCTTCAGCATCTAAATCATTTGAACCTGATTTTGTTTTGTCACCTACTAAAATATCATTTACATAAAAAGTATGATATCTCTCAAGAGTTAGTTGATAACTTTCAAAATAATCACTGGCCTTTTTTACAGATGTAACCATAGCTTCTTTGTCATTTATTGTATATAATTTATCTCCAGCTTGAATTTGTTCTGCTGCAACATATTTATAGTTTGAATATATTGGCTGACCTGGTAGTACTTTTAATGAATTTGATTTTTCCTCGTTATCTGAATATTTGTAACTTATTTCAACATAACTTGATAATTTTAAAGCATCTTTTTTATTGATATCTATAATATTATCAGGTACTTTTCTGTTTGCATGCGATATCGTTCTATCTTTAACTGTTAAATCTTCAATATTCTTATAGGACGTTTCAGGTTCTTTGTTTATCTCTTCTTCTGGATCAGTTATTAGAGTTGCTCTGAAAGGTAATTCTACTTGGGTTGTAACTAAATCATAGTCAACAACATTACCCTGCTGGTCAATCAACATTAGAATTGCATTAACCTCTGTTGTATAGGTTACTGAATAATCATATTTAATCGATGATGAGTCACCGGTGTCTTGACCTAAGTCATCTGGTTTAAAACAATAATTGTGAACAGGGTTAACTCCAAATCCAATATTTCCATCACCAAAATCCCATACAAATCTTACTGAATCTAAATCTACGTCTTCTTCTGTGTCTTCTTCGATTTCTCCCCAATCATCAGATTGATTCTCATTATTTTCACTATCATCAGATCCTTCATCTGAATTTCCATCACCACTATTGTTATTATCCTCACTATCTTGATTTTCATCAGGATCATCTATCACTTCATCATCTGAATTATTATCCTCTTCACTATCATCAGATCCTTCATCTGAACCTTCTTCATCACTTTCATCTGGTAAGTTTTCATCACCGTTGTTTTGATCCTGATCTGAATCATCCGTTGTATCAGCATTATTTTGTTCAATTAGTCTTTGAATAAATGGTATATTATTTAATATTGGGAATTTCTCTGCAAGTCTAATTAATATATTTTCTAGATTATTTGTATTTTTACTAACTCTACTTACCATATCTTTTAAGCCAGTTGAAAAATCTACTGATCCATCAATCAAGTTTGAGTTTGAATAATATCCATATTGAGAAAAACTGGATAAATCAGATTCGCTATTATTTGAATCATATTCAAAAGGCACATATACCATAGAACCAAATAAAACACCTGAGTTACTATCCATCTCCCCATAATTACATGGAGATTTAACTATAGCCCCATTAACAAAATATCCTCCAAAGCCAGATAACACTAAATCATGTACTGAACCTACTTTACCATAATAATGATCTACATTAGTCACTGTCATATTATATCCATATTCGCCGTCAATGTTATACAATACATTACCTTCTCTTACATCTGAAGCAGGAATAAAACTTCCATCAACAAGGACTAAATAATCAGATGTTACACTAAATGTAGAGGACATTACTACATCTGGTGAAACACGTCCACCTGTCTCCCTATCATAGACCTCAAGACCCATGTATTTTAGATCAACACTGATAGTTACATAATCTACAAAGCAGTCACTATGAACTCTTTTCTTAAAAACAGTAGGACTAGATACTGAGTACAATTCTTTTGATCCAATACTTGAAAGAACCTTATCTCCTTTTTCAATGTCTGAAACAGGCTTTGTATTAGGAACTAAAAAGTTAGCACCATTTGCACCTTTTAACATAAAAGTATTCAAAGATACAGATCCAGTGTTTGAATATGTTGATAAAACACTTCCAACGCCATTAAACTGAACAGGTACTTCCTTAACAATATCACTATTAGACCCATTTTTTGACTCTGTATATGATACTTTATTTTCATAGCTATAACTATTTTCACCATACATAGAATATAAATCAGGATCTATTTGATTACCACAATCTACAGCGTTATGAACCAAAATATTATTTGCAAAGAAAGTACTTTCACCAGATACATCTTCTAAATTATAAGTCTGAATAGGGTCTTTAATATGTTCTATAGAAACTATTTCAATCCATTTTTCATTATTTGTAAACATTTCATCCCCAACTTCAAGTTTCATTGGATTCATTAAATAACCAAGCTCAGATTTTTCAGGATCTATTGAAGCCCAGCCAATACGACCATCAGATTTTTTAGTATAAAACGGATGATCATCGGTAGGATAAATTATACCATCATTAATACTGTAAACACCACTTCTAACAGGTTTAACTATCTCTTTAACAACTTCACTAATAAAACTACCAGAGTATGTGTCATATGATAAAACATAATCACCTAATTTTACTTCTTCAATAGGTTTACAACTACCATCACTCATAGTAATCATAGTGCCTGCAGGAAAACAACAGGTACCATCATCTCCATCTTCCTCTCCGTAATCAGGAATATCACCAGTTGCAGCATAGCTTTGTACAAATTCAGCAGATTTTAAGTTATCAATAATTGAAATACCGTTTTGTTTCACACCATAGCTACCATCAGAATTTGCAACAGCAGAATAACTACCATCGATATATGTTGGTTTACCGATATCATCAATATAAACACGAGGGATAGTCTGAAATGTTTTTAACTTCAAAGCCTTCTTTGCATCAACTTTCATATTCATTCCTGCATCAGCTACAGGTGAAGAACTCATTGAATTAAATGTTACAACTACAACATCAAAGTTACCAGCCCTATTATCTATATCAAATACTCTTATGTAAGAAGTATACTTTTTATTTCTTCCAAGTGGAGAAGCCCTGTTTATTTGTTCTTTCTGACCAGTAGTTGCAAAATTACTTACATCTTCGAAAGAGTCAAATGAAAAAGATTCAGAACTACTTGGCTGAGAGCCTTCAGATCTTTGAGTTTGATCAACAACATTATCTGTACTTGAAGAACTCGCTGAAGAGCGACTTGGAGCAGTGATAGTTACTTCGACCTCTGTTGACCCACCTGGCTGAAGAGAACCAGATGCAGGACTATGGCTTACATGTCTGCCGATATTTCTACTATCCCAACTAACTGAAGCATCACCCATATTTGTAACAGTGAAACTAGCTGATTTTGATTGCCCCGGATCAACTGAACCAAAATTCAATTCACCTGGGGTACATATCAAGTCACCCTCACCTACATATACCGTGGTTTGAGCAATACCGCCCCCATTTTCTGAAGTAACAGTAACCTTTGCAACATAAATTCCTGTCTCTAAATATTGATGAGTTACAGATGCTTGAGTGCCTGAAGATACTGATTTGCTAGATCCATCTCTAAATTCAAAGACATAATTATATTCATCACTCGATACAAAACTTGCATAATTATTCTCGCTTGAATCAGCATTACAGTTTTCAGATGTAACTGTTGCAGTAAAAGTTACCATCTCCTCAACTTTTGGGGTTTTTGGAACTGCAGTAAGTGTAACATCAAGGTTCTGCCTAACAATTACTATCGCTGTTCCTTTTCCCTCTGCACCTGTTTGTGTATTTGTTACATGGACTTTTGCAATTTTTATGCCTGGTTCAATATATGCATATCTCTGAGTTACTGTTCTATCTGATGTTGGTCCAGCACTTGCAGTACCGCCATCCCCAAAACTAAACTCATATGAATATACTCCACTCCCTGGAGCATAATTTGTTGTATCAGAATTTGTTGAATCAGTTGAATCTGAGGTAAAATCTTTTATAACTTTTGCAGTAAAGATTAATTCCTCATCTATATCGGCTAAATTTTTGTTAACTCTAAGACTTACAATTAGACCGCCAAGAACCCTTATTTCACACGAAGCTGAACCAGTTCTACCTGTAGGGTTACCAGATAAATCCGCCTCTGTTACAAATACTGTGACAGTTATAGTATCTAAAATACCACTTGCCTTTTCACACACATCTGAAACAGATACAGAGTTCCCGTTAGGTCCAATATTTGCCGTACTTCCATCACCAAAATTAAAATCATATATATATTCGCAATTTGCAGAAGAATCACCAGGAGAATAAGTCAAATAATTATTTGAATTATCATTTGAATCACTAGAATCCCCAGAATTTGAGGAACTAGTACCAACAGTTGCTGTGTATATAGCCTCCTCTTTATAGTTATATATTTTTTTATTAGAACTCAGTGAAACTTCAAGTGAGCAAATATTAATTGTTATCTGGGCAGTACCCAACAACCAATCACCATCATAAACTTGCACCTGAGCTGAGAAAGAGCCTTCCCCAATGTATTCATGACTAGCTAAGCAGTTATCACCTTGACCATCCTTGGATATTCCGGGTGATCCATCGCCCCAACTAAAATCATATCTTAAAGAAAGATCCCCTTCAACATCAACTGATGCTAAAAAGTTAACATTACCAGGATCTACATTTACAGATCCTGTCTGCCATACACCATTTTTGTCTTTTGCCTTTAAAGTGACCTGTTCCAGCCATGGCCAGGGTAATATCTGTACCCATGTCTTTACAGGATCCCACCATTTAATATTTCCACATAACTCACCCTCAACTTGAAGTCTTTGTCCGATTGCCTCATACTTATTGTATTCAAGATGGCCTGAACAATCTCCTATTGAGCCCCAGAGAAAACCTTTTATTTTAAAATCAATTTCTCCATTAAAATTCAAGTTAATAAAACAATACTCAGGCGGAAGTGTTGGAAAATTACCTGTTCCCTTTTGAAGAATTACATCTATAGCTCCACCACCGTCAATATTTCCTGAAACTAGTACTCTTTCTTCCCCGTAACTTTTTAAGCTTAAATCAATGTCAATTGATCCACTAAATTGAAAACTTCTTTCATTTCCTGCTAATGTCCAGATTAAACCACCAGATCCTGATGCTGCAATTGTTATATCATTATAATTCAAAACTAAAGCCCCTTCTCCACTACTAACATGTAATGTAAGCTGGCCTCCACCAGTATCTATATTTAAAGAACCATAAGATAGAGTATTAAGATTGATATTCGCAGTTCCACCAAGCCCTGAAATACCGATATCAATTACAATACCACCATGGTTTTCATAATGAATGCTAAACGATCCACTTCCACTAATACTTCCTGTTAGGGAATTAACATCCAAACATACTGCAATATTTCCATCAAAATCAAGTTGTATCGAGTGCCCGACTATGGATAAATATCCTGTACTAACCTTTCCATTTGCTTCAACATCGACACCTACACCTGTAACTGTTACATCTAGGCTACCGCTAATATCAAAGTCAAGTGAAGGAATATTTATTTCATAAGGAGAATTTACCACCAAATTTGAAACTGAAAGGTCTGCAGAGCCAGAGAATTCAAATCCATTTGTTTTAGGGGTAAATGTTCCACTACCTCCTAAATTCAGAGTAAATGAGCTTACTGTAAAATCAAAACCACTGCCGGAAAATGTAAAGCTACTTATATAACCACCGGCTGAAGCACTAAACTCAATACAACTCCCTGAGCCTACAAAAGTAGCAGTACCTGCTGCATTAAGACCAATGGAACCCGTTACATGATCTACATAACTTCCAAAGTGACCATTAGAGATGTATACATCTAAGTCACCTGAAATCTCAATAGTATTACCATGGATAAATAAGCTTCCAGAAGCTGAAATTGATAATTGAGACCAACTATAACTACCATCTAAATTAAATCCACATATCGAAAGGGAAGCTCCCGCATGTATCTCTATATTGCCACCGATATGGAGATCTAAGCTGGCATCTATTCCAAGAGAACTCCACGATACATCATGACCCATACCAGAAATATGAGTATAAGTAGTTCCAATAGAAACCCCTGCTCTTATATCAATTGTTCCAGAATGAACCCATATATAACCATTTCCACTGATAGACCCACACTGCATTACAACGCTTATCCCATTAAAATAGGCAGATAATGCTTTTATATTAAGATATCCACCTGCTGTAAGTCTTACAGACTGACTACTCATCTCTAGGATTGCATATACATCAGCAGTCAAAACGTCAAACTCTACATAAATACCACCGGAGCTATAATGAAATTCTTCAATCTGAGCATAGGCTGAAACATGTAAATAAAATCCATCAGATGAATGTGTAAGCTCTATGCTTCCTTCTATAAATAGTCTTTTAAAACTAAGAATGGATGAAAAATCAAAATCACAAATTTCTAAATATCCTTCACCTTCCACGTGATTAAAATCACCAGAATCCCTACTAACAATAATCAAGGAGATTTCTGTATCAATTAAAGATGCTGTAATTTGTTTATTTTGAATAACTGCACTAATGTTATAAAGCGTAAGTTTTCCACTTGCTTCAAAAATTATATCTGAATACGAAGTATCAGATGGATTGGAACTGCTAAAATTTAATTTGTTTATATGTAGTAATACTTCACCATATATATTCAATCTTTCAAATTGAAGAGTTCCTAAGGCTACATCTATATAAAAATCTCTTATCTCAATAGACATACTTCCATCAGCAAGAGCTGATCCATCCACTGCGATTATCGTTTCGTTCCAGGATAGTGTTATATCATCAGCACCAATTTCTCCATAACAATCAAATGATCCGGCAAGAGTCAAATCACCAAATGGAAGGTTTGAAGCTAAAATATCTACATCATGTATCTGTAAAACTCCGTTAATATTAAGAGTTCCTACAGCCATATTATTCTCTATTTTAACTGAGGCTCCGGCATCTGCTGAAAGATAACCTATGTTTATAGTTAAAATTCCTGGATTAGTACAATTTTCTCTAATATCAATTAAAAAATCATTTAATTCAAAGGGATTTCCTTCAGAGAGACCATCTGCATTAATTTCAAAATAACCAGAGCTAAGATTCCACCATATGTCTATTGATTCCATATTTGTATCCATGTATAAAGACCCTTGGAGGGTAACTATTATCGAACCATCTATGTCAAGAATAGAATCAACTGTCATCTGCCCGCTGCCCATAATAGATATATGTCCCGACTCAGGAACTACTGTTGCATCTGATGATCCATCTGTTGTACTTAAGAGTCCAATAGTTGATTTTTCCTCATTTGAAATAGTATCTACGTTTACCTTTCTATCAGATTCTTTTGATTTGGAAAACTTTGATGAAAAAATCCTTGATTTTTCTTCAAGTTTATTTGAGATAGCATTAGTTATTTTTTCTAAATTTTCTCCTCTTTCTTTATCTTTACCTAATTTGTTAAATAAAAAAAACCTTTCTAAATTCGGAAATCTATAAATTATTTTTTGTATTATACCCCTTGTTTTATCTTTAGAATCTTTAAGTTTTTCACTTTCGTGTTCATTTTCAACATTCTTAATTATTACATCAGAATCACTATTCCCATCTGATAGTTGAATATCTCCTTCAAAGTTTTCTTTTGAAATATCAATTTTGTCTGTTAAGTTTTCTTCTTTTCCAATAGCGACTGTAAAAGACGGCATAATAAGTAGCATTACAACCAAGATTATAATAAAAATCTTGTATTTGTTTAGCTTAAGATAAGCAAAGTTCCCTTCTTAGGAGTTTCTCAAGTTCATCAAACACGTTTTTCCCTTGAAGCCTCCACGTTGCAAACAT